>DATNGN010000055.1:0-2101 GCA_035605875.1 Casimicrobiaceae bacterium | reverse complement strand
GAGGAGGCAATCGAATGGCAACCTACATCGTGCTGTCGAAGTTCACCGACCAGGGCATTCGCACCGTCAAGGACACCACCAAGCGGGCCGAGAAGCTCAAAACCGCGGTAAAGAAAATGGGCGTCACGATGACCGACATCCGATGGACGATCGGGCGCTACGATCTCGTGGTGACCTTCGACGCCCCCGACGATGCCGCCATGACTGCGGTGTGCCTCGCGATCGGCGCCCAAGGCAACGTGCGCAGCGAGACGCTGCGCGCATTCACGAGCGCCGAGATGGACGCGATCCTCGCGAAGGTGAAGTAGCGGCCCAGGGGGGTCAGGTCTTGATCCCCTTACAGGAACGCCTTCAGCTCGCGCAACGTCTCGCCGGGCACTTCCTCGGCGAGGTAGTGCCCCGCCGGAAGCGTGCGGCCGCGCACGTCGTCGGCGACCGCGCGCCAGTCGTCGAGCGGCTTGCACAGCCGATTGACGACGCCGCGCTCGCCCCACAGCACAAGCAGTGGGCAGGCAACGCGGTGCGTCTCGTTGCCGGCGTCGTGCTCGAGGTCGATCGACGCCGACGCGCGATAGTCCTCGCAGGTCGCGTGGATTGTCGCGGGATCGGCGAAGCAGCGCTCGTACTCGGCGAGCGCGCGCGGATCGAAATGCTGCAACCCCGTGCCCCAGCCGCCAAGCTTGCGACGCAGGTAGTAGATCGGATCGGCGCCGATCAGCCGCTCGGGCAGATCGAACGGCTGGATCAGGAAGAACCAGTGGTAGTACGCGGTCGCGAATGCGAGGTCGGTGCGCAGATACATCGTGCGCGTCGGCGAGATGTCGAGAAGCGCGACCCGCGACACCGCATCGGGATGATCGATGCAGAGCCGGTGCGACACCCGTGCACCGCGGTCGTGTCCGACGAGGAGGAAGCGCGAATGCCCGAGATCGCGCATCAATTCGACCATGTCGCGCGCCATCGCGCGCTTCGAGTACGCCGCGTGAGTCGCGTCGGACGCGGGCTTCCCCGAGTCGCCGTAGCCGCGAAGATCGGCGCAGACGACGGTGTAATCGTGCGCGAGGACCGGCGCCACGCGGTGCCACATGGCGTGCGTCTGCGGGTAGCCGTGCAGCATCAGCAGCGGCGGCCCATTGCCACCGACGACGCAGCGGATCTCCGTCTCCGACGTGCGGATGCGGTGCGTCGTGAAACCGGGAAAGAGCGGATCGGCGTTCATCGCGGGCCATTATAGATTCCGGCGATAATCGCGCTGAAAGCCATGCCCGACACCTCTGCCTCTTCCGACCGGGACCTGCACGCTGGCTACCGCTCACTCGTCCGCCGGCCTGGCGTCCATGTCATCGACGTGCTCGACCAGCGGAGGCTTCCGCACGCGGTCGTCACCGTCGCGCTCGCCGACGCCGATGCGGCGGCTGCGGCGATCCGCGACATGACGATTCGCGGCGCGCCGCTGATCGGCGCCGTCGGCGCCTACGGTCTCGCGATGGCGCTCGACCGCGACGCGGGCGACGCAGCGCTCGCCGCGGCCCACGCGATGCTCGACGCGACGCGCCCGACCGCGGTGAACCTGCGCTGGGCACTCGACCGCGTCCGCCGTGCCGTCGCGCCACTGCCTTCCGCCGAGCGCGCCGAGGCGGCGTGGCGCGAAGCCGACGCGGTCGTTTCGGAAGACGTTGCGATCAACCGCGCGATCGGAGTGCACGGCCTCGGGCTCCTGCGCGAGCTTGCGGCGATGCGCGCGCGAGAGAGGGTGCGTGGGCAGGCGCTCAACGTGATGACCCACTGCAACGCCGGCGCGCTCGCGACCTGCGGGTTCGGCACGGCGACGGCCCCGCTCTTTGTCGCCCACGCCGAAGGGCTGCCGCTCCACGTGTGGGTGAGCGAGACACGGCCGCGGCTGCAGGGGACGAACCTCACCGCCTGGGAGCTCGCGCGCCACGGCATCGCGCACACGGTGTTCGTCGACAGTGCGAGCGGGCTCCTGATGCGTCGCGGCGAGGTCGATCTCGTCGTGGTCGGCGCCGACCGCGTCGCGTCGAACGGCGACGTCTGCAACAAGATCGGCACCTACGACAAGGCGCTCGCCGCCGCCGACAAC
>DATNGN010000054.1:0-38582 GCA_035605875.1 Casimicrobiaceae bacterium | reverse complement strand
ACGCTGATGGGCTACGACAGCGACCATCCGATGAGCGAAGGCGAGGTCGGGCGCGAAGGTGTCGCGGTCGACACGCTCGCCGACATGGAACACCTGTTCGACGGCATCGATCTCGAGAAGATCTCCGTGTCGATGACGATCAACCCGAGCGCGTGGATCCTGCTCGCGATGTACGTCGCGCTCGCGCAGAAGCGCGGCTACGACCTAAACAAGCTGTCGGGAACGATCCAGGCCGACATCCTGAAGGAGTACCAGGCCCAGAAGGAATGGGCGTTCCCGGTGGCGCCGTCGGTGCGCATCGTCCGCGACTGCATCACGTACTGCGCGCGCAGCATGAAGCGCTACAACCCGATCAACATCTCCGGTTACCACATCTCCGAAGCGGGCGGCTCGCCGCTCGACGAGGTCGCGTTCACGATGTGCAACCTGATCGCGTACGTCGACGAGGTGCTGAAGACCGGCATGCACGTCGACGAGTTCGCGCCGCGGCTCGCGTTCTTCTACGTCTGCCAGGCCGACTTCTTCGAGGAGATCGCAAAGTTCCGCGCGGTGCGCCGCGTCTACGCGAAGATCATGCGCGAGCGCTTCGGTGCGACCAATCCCGAGTCGATGCGGCTGCGCTTCCATTGCCAGACCGCGGCGGCGTCGCTCACCAAGCCGCAGTACCGGATCAACGTCGTTCGCACGAGCCTGCAGGCGCTCGCGGCCGTGCTCGGCGGCGCGCAAAGCCTGCACACGAACGGCATGGACGAGGCGTTCGCCATCCCGACGGAGGAGGCGATGAAGATATCGCTGCGCACGCAGCAGGTCATCGCCGACGAAAGCGGAGTGGCCGACGTCGTCGATCCGCTTGGCGGTTCGTATTTCGTCGAGAGCCTGACGACGCAGTACGAGCGCGCGATCTTCGGCGTGATCGACGAGGTCGACCGCAACGGCGGCACGATCAAGCTGACGCAGGAGGGGTGGTTCCAGCGCCGCATCGCCGACTTCGCGTACGACACCGCGCTCAAGAAGGCGAACGGCGAGAAGACGGTGATCGGCGTCAACAAGTACGTCGAGCCCGAGGAGCGATTCGACATCGAGCTGCATCCGTACGACGCGTCGACGGCGGATCGCCAGATCGCGCGCCTGCATCGCGTGCGGCGCGAGCGCGACAACGCCAAGGTGGCCGCGCTGCTCGATCGCCTCGTCGAGGTCGCGAAACGCGAGGACGAGAACATCCTGCCGGTCACGATCGAGCTCGTGGCGGCCGGCGCGACAATGGGCGACATCATCGAGAAGTTGAAGGGGCTGTGGGGGACGTATCGCGAGAATCCGGTGTTTTGACACCCACGGCACCCATGTCATCCACCGTCTCCGAATGGGTCGCGCGCTTTCTTGAAGCCCGTGGCCCGAAACGCGTGTTCGGGCTCCAGGGCGGGCACATCCAGCCGATCTGGGATCGGCTGATCCAGCACGGCATTCCAATCGTCGACGTGCGTCATGAAGGCGCCGCCGTCCACATGGCGGCCGCGCACGCGGTTCTGACCGGTGAGCTCGGCGTGGCGCTCGTCACGTCGGGACCGGGCGTCACGAATTGCGTGACGTCGATCGCGAACGCCGACCTCGAGCGCGCGCCGATCCTCGTCATCGGCGGCTGCCCGCCCGCACGGCAGGATCACAGGGGGCCGCTGCAAGGCACGCCGCACGTCGAGATCATGCGGCCGATCACGCGACGCGCGCGCACGCTGCGCAGCGCCGAGCAGGTGATCCGCGAGCTCGATGAAGCCGTTGCGATCGCCCGTGGCGCGCACGATCTGCCCGGGCCCGTCTATATCGAGATTGCGACCGACGTCTTGCGTACGAGCGTCAGTGAAGCGGCCGCGTTGCCCGAGTACTTGCGCCCGCGCGAGCCCGCCCGCCTGCTCGCCGATCCTGCCGCGATCGATCGCGCCGCGGCGCTGTTCGCGAAGGCGAAGCGCGCACTCGTCATCAGCGGCGGCGGCGCTCGCGACGCGAAAGCCGCGCTCGTGCAGCTTCTCGACGCGACCGGCGCCGCGTACCTCGACACGCAGGAATCGCGGGGCCTCGTGCCCTCCGACCATCCGGCGTTCGCCGGCGCCATGCGCGCGGCCGCGATGGCCGAGGCCGACCTCGTCGTCACCGTCGGCCGCAAGCTCGACTATCAACTGGGTTACGGCTCGCCGGCCGCGTTCCCCAACGCCCGCTTCATCCGGGTTGCCGCGTACGCGGGTGAGCGCGACGACAACCGCCCTGGCGACGCGGGCATCGCGGGTGACGTCGCGACGTCGCTCACGATGCTTGCCGATGCGCTGCGCCCACGCGTCCCGGCAATCGACATCGGTTGGCGCGATGCACTTCATGCGAAGCACGTCGAGCGCTCGCGCAAGTATGTTGCGTCGCTTGCCACGACGCCTTCAGGGGCCGATGGCCGGATGCATCCGAACCGGATCTTCGCGGCGCTCTGCACGGCGCTTCGCGACGACGCGATCGGCATCGCCGACGGCGGCGACATCCTGAGCTTCGCGCGACTGGGCCTTTCGACGTCGACGTACCTTGACTCCGGCGCGTTCGGCTGCCTCGGTGTCGGCGTGCCGTTCGCCAACGCGGCCGCGCTCGCGCATCCCGACCGGCAGGTCGTCGCCGTGTGCGGGGACGGTGCGTTCGGCCTTCACGCAATGGAGATCGACACCGCTGTACGCCATGGCTGCAAGGCGGTGTTCGTCATCGCGAACAACGCCGCCTGGAACATCGAGCGCGTCGATCAGGAGCGCAACTACGGCGGACGCGTGAGCGGCACCACGCTCGGTGACTCCGATTACGCCGCGATGGCGCGCGCGTTCGGTCTTGCCGCCGAGCGCATCGTCGACGCGACCGATCTCGATGCGGCGCTCGAACGCGCATTCGCGAACGCGCCGGCGCTCGTCGACGTCGTCGTCACGCGCGACACGCTGTCGTCCGATCTCACGAAAGGACTGTCGCTCGTCCCCGATCACCAGGCACTGACCGCATGGGACAATGCGGAACGCGAACGCCTTTCGCTTTGATCGCAAACCGATGTCGCAGGGCCTGATTCTCGACTACCTCGGTTACACGCCGAGGATCGGCGGCACACTCGCCATCGCGGAACATGGCGCGCTGATCGGCCGCTCGACGATCGGCGCCGATTCGGTGCTTCGCGACTACGCGACCGTTCGCGCGGATGGCGAGAACATCCGCATCGGCGCCAACGCCTGGTTCGGCGAGCATGCGACGGCGCACATTGCCGACCAGATCCGCGGTGCCGTCATCGGCGACGAAGTCACCGTGGGACGCTGTGGCATTGCGCACGCCTGCACGCTCGGCGACGGTGTCGTGATCGGTGAATCATCAGCAGTGATGGACGACGCGAGCGTCGGCGATTTCGCCGTCATCGGCGGCGACAGCCTCGTGCCGCCCCGCAAGCAATTGCCCGGCGGGTTTCTCTATGCAGGGCATCCGGCGAAACCGGTGCGGGCGATCAGTCGCGACGAAGCGAGAGCGTTTGCGGATGGCCTGCGCCAGGGGCAGCCGGAGCCTGCGCTCGCGTCATGTCGTCTCCCAACCTCAAGCGACGTGATGAAGTCGCTTCCGTCCGGGTCCCGAGGGTCGCTGCGCGAGGCGCATGGCCGCTCGCCGCGCGTCACCCACGCGTTCGTTGCGCCGACCGCAACCGTTGCAGGCACCGTCGAATTGCAGGACGACGCAAGCGTCTTCTTCGGCTGCAGCGTCTTTGCAGGCGACGGCCGCATCGTCATCGGCGCGCGGACGAACGTGCAGGACAACTGCATCCTCGAGACGAGCCGCCGCCGCGGCGATCTCGTGCTCGGCATCGGCGTGACGATCGGGCACAACGTGCAACTCGGCTCGGGAACGATCGACGACGATGCGCTGATCGGCATGGGCTCGCGCGTCGGCGACAACGTCGTCGTCGAACGCGGCGCGTGCATCGGTGCCGGCGCGTGGGTCGAGCCGAACACGCGCGTGCGCGCCGGCTGGATCTGGGCCGGACGTCCGGCCGTCGCGTTCCGCGAATTGAAGCCCGAGGAACGCGCCGAGTTCGCCCGCGCCCGCGACATCTACGTCACGTATTCAACCGAATACCGCAAGCAGCGCTAAGGCGTCGCCTCCGCAACCGTCGGCAGCGCGACCTGCACGTTGGCCGCCGCGTGCGACAGATGCGCGCGCACGAGCGCGGCCGCCGCCTCGCCGTCGCGCTTCGCGATCGCGCGCAGGATCTGTTCGTGCTCGACCCAGATCGCCTTCCGATATTCGCGATGCTGCAGCACCTCGCGCATCGCCCGGCGCAGGTGGTTCCACAGGTCGGCCATCAGATCGACGAAGAGCCGATTGCGCGACAGCTCGTAGAGGTACATGTGAAAGCGCATGTCGGCGTCGATCAATTCGGGGATCGAGTTCGCGCGCACCGCTTCCCGGCCCCCGGCGACGATCGCCTCGCCACGCGCGATGTCCGCGCTCGTCGCGTTGCGTGCGGCCAGCGACGCGGCGAGCGGCTCGATGCCGAGGCGCAATTCGTAGATCGAGCGCATGAAGTCGCGGTCGAGCGGGGCGACCATCAGTCCGCGCCGCCCTGCTTCGCTCACGAATTTCTGCTGCTTCAAAAGCATCAATGCCTGGCCGACCGGCTGCCGCGACACGGCGAGCTTCCCGGCGACCGACTCCTGCGTGAGCCGCTCGCCGGGTGGAAGGCGACCGTCGCAGATCGCGTCGAGGATCGTCCGGTAGACCTGCTCGACGATCGTCGGCGCCGGCGCGAGCGAGGGTATGCCCGGCATCGTCCGCGATGCATTCATTCCCCGATGATAGCCGCTTCAGTGCGGCGCCGACTCGAAACGGATGTCGCCGTACCAGGCTTCGGCGTGGCTGTCGGTGTTGTCGCTGTCGGTCATGACGCCTACGGCGGTCAAAAGGCCAGGCTCCTCGCCGAACGCGCGCACGAAATCGGCGTGCACGTTTCGCGATATTGCCTGCCATGCGCCGACGCCGGCTTCGCCGCTCGATGCGACGATCATCTGGATCCGGCGTGTATGCGGGTTGGCGATCACCGTGCCGACCGCGTCGCGGTTCGACCAGATGTAGATCAGCGTCGCATACGGCAGCTCGCGTCCGGCAACGCGCTTCGCAACGCCGTAGATGCCACGGTCGATCAGCGGCAGCTTGCGCGTATCGCCGTCGAACTCGAGGATGATGCGCGCCGGCGCGTCCTCGCGCGATGCCCGCCGCGAGTCGGCGTCGGGGATGAGCGCGGCGATCTTCCATCGCCACGCGAGCACCGGCGCGTCGCGCAACGCGAGATGCATCGGACAGGCGAGCGCGCTCGCCGAATCGTCCGCGACGGCGTGCAGCACCGTCGCGCGATCGTCGTCGACGACGTCGTAGCGCGTGTGGCGCTTGCCGAAGACGATGTTGATCGGCGTCCATGGCGCAAGCGGCACGCCGGCGCGCATCGCCGAGAACGGTTCCGGTTGCGCAACGACCCCCGCATGTGCGAACGACGCGAGCATTGCGAACACGATCGCGCCCGCGATGCGCGATGCGCGCCGGTATAATCGCCGGCTTCCCCGCCGCATCGCCTCCCCGTTGCCTTCGATCATCCTGCAATGAGCCTCGACCGCGTTCCTGCCGGCAGCGACGTACCGAACGACTGCAACGTCGTCATCGAGATACCCATGCATGGCGAGCCGATCAAGTACGAGGTGGACAAGGAAACCGGCGCGGTGTTCGTCGACCGCTTCATGTCGACGTCGATGCATTATCCGTGCAATTACGGCTATATCCCGCAAACGCTGTCCGACGACGGTGATCCCTGCGACGTCCTCGTGATTTCGCCGGTACCGCTCATCACCGGCGTCGTCGTCCGCTGCCGGCCGATCGGCATGCTGCGGATGAACGACGAGGCGGGCGGCGACGCGAAGATCCTCGCGGTTCCGATCGACAAGCTGTCGTCGCTTTACCGCGCGATCGCCTCGCCATCCGACCTGCCCGAGATCCAGCTCGCGCAGATCGCGCATTTCTTCGAGCACTACAAGGACCTCGAGGCCGGCAAGTGGGTGCGTCTCGCGGGCTGGGCCGGACCCGACGAGGCGAGGCGCGAAATTGCGCAAAGCGTCGATCGCTTCCGGACGACGGACCCGAGCGCGAACGCTCGCCCCGAGCGCGCGTGAGCTTCGCAGCGCGAAGCGCGAAGGACTGCCGAGTGGGCGCGTAGCGCGTGTCGATCGCCGTTGCGCGTGCGCGTTTGTCGGAGCCGCGCGCCAATCCGCTGTTGCCGGGGCTGTTCGTCGTGCTGTGGAGCACCGGCTTCATCTCCGCGAAGTACGGGCTGCCGTATGCGCCGCCGCTCAAGTTCCTGCTCGTGCGCTTCGCATGCGTCGCGCTGCTGATGACCGGCGTGACGATCGCCACGCGTGCCCCGTGGCCGTCCGGCCGCCGGCAGATCGCTCACATCGCGATCGCCGCGCTGCTCGTGCACGGCCTGTATCTCGGCGGCGTGTTCGTGTCGATCGCCGGCGGCATGGCGGCCGGCACGAGCGCGATGCTCGTCGGGCTGCAGCCGATCCTCACGGTCTTTCTCGCGCGCGGGGTTCTGGGCGAGCGCATCAGCTCGCGACAATGGACAGGCCTCGTGCTGGGCCTCGCCGGCGTCTATCTTGTCGTGCGACACAAGATCGCGCTCGATCGCGACCCGCTGACGCTCGTGCCGATCGTCGTCGCGCTCGTCGGCATCAGCATCGGGACGCTCTATCAGAAGCGCTTCGTCGCGCACGTCGATCTGCGCAGCGGCGCGGTCGTCCAGTTCGCCGCGTGCGTGATCGCGTACGCCCCGCTCGTCGCGTGGCTCGAGCCGGCGCCGATCGACTGGACTGCGCAGTTCGCGTTCGCGCTCGGCTGGTCGGTGATCGTGCTGTCGGTCGGCGCGATCAGCCTGCTGTACTGGCTGCTGCGGCATGGCGCCGCGGCCGATGTCGCGCGGCTCTTCTACCTCGTGCCGCCGGTGACGGCGCTGATGGCGTTCGCGCTGTTCGGCGAGCGCCTCGACGCATTCGCCCTCGCCGGCATGGCGCTGATCGCGGTCGGCGTCGCGCTCGCGCGGCGCCGGCAGATCAGCTGAACTTCTCCGGCAGCTCGACCACCTCGTCCGGCGCGGCGCCAAGCGGCGTTCCCGAGTCGGCCAGCGCGTCGACGAGCCGGCCGACCGTCGTCTCGTGCGGCAGCGACACGCCGAAGTGCAGCGGCGCGCTGCCGCGATAGATCGCGAGCGTCGGAAAGTTCTCGACGTCGATGTCGCCGGCGACTTCCGCGTCGTCCTCGATGTCGAGCCACACGAAGGTCGTTTGCGGCCGCGCCTGCGCGACCCGCGCGAACGCCGCGCGAAACTGCGTGCAGGTGTCGCACCAGGCCGCGCAAAGCGACACGACGACGAGCCGCGACGCGTCGGCAAACGCATCGGCGATCGCCGCGCGGTCGGCTGACGAAAGCACCGGCATCAACGTTCCTCGCGATTGGGCTTCACATCGGCGATCATCGGGTTGTCCTGGACGACCAGCGTCCCGGCAAGGCGATCGTGCAGGAATTGCCGTTGCGGATCGACGATCGCCCAGCAGTAATTGAGTGCGAGGAACGCCGCCGCGTTTCGTCCGTGGCCCATCGGTTGCAGCAATGCATAACCGCCGAGCGCCATCGCGGGACCGATCCAGCACGCCGCGTAGCGGGCCAGCGCCCGCCGCCACGTCGGCGCATCGCCGCGATGATCGGCCAGCCGCAATCGCCACGTCTTCTGCGGCAGCGTGCGCCTTCCGTTGCTCCAGCACCACGCGTAATAGGCACCAAACGCGGCCACCAGGACGCAGAACATCGTCGCCCGCGCGGCCGTCGACGGCTGCGTCAGCGTCTGCTTCGTCGGATCGTGGGCAAGGAACGGCAGGAACACGAAGCCGGCGACGAACGCCATCGCGACGAGCAGCAGCGCCTCGTAACCGAGCGCACCGATGCGCCGCGAGAGCGAGGCGAGCGCCGGCCGACCGCGACCTGTCACTGGCCCGGTGCGCGCGGCGCCGGGGGAGGAACGCGTGACGGCGCGCCCGGGGCACGCGGCGGCGGCCGCACCGAGAGCTCGTGACGCTTCTCGGGCGGCAGGCTCTGGTACTCCTGCCATTTCTGGCGCATCGCGTTCTTCTGGTCGGGCGGCAGCGACTTGAGCGACTTGTAGCGCTCACGCGCCGCGTTGCGCTGGTCGGGCGTCAACCGCGACCACTCGCGCATCTGGCCCTGGATGCGCCGTTGCTGATCGGGCGCGAGCGCCGGGTAGCGCTTGGCGAGGCCGAGCCACTTGGCCTTGCGCTGGGCATCGAGATGGTTCCAGTCGGAGGCGAGCGGGGCGAGGACCTGACGGTCGTGGTTCGACAGTTCGTTCCAGGACGGGGACGTGAGCGCGATCTGCGCATGAGCCGCCGAAGCGGCGAGCGCGGCGACGGCCAGTGCGCGCGTCAGCGCTCGAACCCGGTCCGAAGCCAATTCTGGAATCCCCTGTCCAGATAGGCGTCGATGGGCAGATCCGACGCGAGCAGATGCAGGTCGAGGTCCTCGAATTCGTACACCTGCTGCATCGAGTGCCATTGCTGGTAGGCGAAGCCGGCGACGGCGACGAAGAGCGCCACGCCGAGCCAGCGAACCGCGGCGCTGCGAAAGTAAGACGGCCCGTCGGAGACGCTTCCGACGCCCGCCGCCGCGAGCTCGCCGGTCGCGCTCGCCGCCGGCGCCAGGTTGGCCATCGCGGCCGCGCGCGCGTGCTTCAACCGGTACAGGGTCCCCGGGCGAATCCCGGCCGCCGCCTGGTCGAGATGGCGCGCGATGTTCCGGGCGAATTCGGATTCTCGGTTGTTCATAACGTCATTCCCTTCGCCTTGAGCATCTCGGCCAAGGCGTGGACGGCGCGCGAGCAATGCGTCTTGACGCTGCCTTGCGAGCACCCCATGGCAGCGGCGGTTTCCGCGACGTCGAGTTCTTCCCAGTAACGCAACAGGAACGCCTCGCGTTGACGCGCCGGAAGCCGGGCGAGCGCCTGCTCGATCACCCTGATCGTCTCCCGCTGCTCGGCGTCCGAGGCCGGGTCCCGGGCATTGGAGTCGGTCCTCGCCTGGAGCGTTTCCAGCGGATCGTACTCGTCGTCGTCGTCCTTGTGACCGAGCGCGGACAGGACGGTCGTCCACGTCGAGCGCACCTTCTGGCGGCGGAAGTGATCGTGGATCGCGTTCTGCAGGATCCGCTGGAACAGCATCGGCAACTCGCCGGCCGGCCGATCCGAATAGTTCTCGGTCAGCTTGAGCATCGCGTCCTGCACGATATCGAGGGCCGAATCCTCGTCGCGGACGGCGTACATCGCCTGCTTGAAGGCGCGACGCTCGACTTCGGCGAGAAAGCTCGAAATTTCCTGTGGCTTTGCCAGATCCGGGTTCCTGTGAAGGCGCGGCGATTATAGGCACAGGCCGTGCCGGCATGCTTCGCATACCCATCCGGACTTGACCGCATTCCACGTTGCCGGTAGTGTCACGGGTTCCGGGTCGAAAGGCCCGGAGGCTTTATTGCAGCAAGGGCCGATGAACCCTCCCTCCGCGGCGCCACAAGCGCCAACGAGCCTCCCTGGAGACGGCCCGGTTGCCCATTCGCGGCTTTCTACCCGATCGAGCCTTGCGGGCGCGTGCTCCATTCGAGTGCGACCGAACACGACCACCGTTCGCTGCAACGGCGCGACGGAACCTACGAGGCATGGACTTATGGAATTGACGGGCGCGGAAATCCTGATCCGCTGTCTTCAGGAAGAAGGCGTCGATTACGTCTTCGGCTACCCCGGCGGGGCGGTCCTCAACATCTACGACGAGCTTTTCAAGCAGACGCGCGTCAAGCACGTGCTGGTGCGCCACGAGCAGGGCGCGGTCCACGCGGCCGACGGCTATTCGCGCTCGTCGCGCAAGGTTGGCGTCGCGCTGGTGACGTCCGGGCCCGGCGTCACGAACGCGGTCACCGGGATTGCGACGGCTCATATGGACTCGGTGCCGCTCGTCGTGATCACCGGTCAGGTCCCGACTGCCGCGATCGGCCAGGACGCGTTCCAGGAATGCGACACCGTCGGCATCACGCGGCCCTGCGTCAAGCACAACTTCCTCGTCAAGAACGTCGCCGACGTCGCGGTCACGATGAAGAAGGCGTTCTATCTCGCCGCCACCGGACGTCCCGGACCGGTCGTCGTCGATATCCCGAAGGACGTCACTCAGGCGAAGGCCGAGTTCAGTTATCCGAAGACGATTTCGCTCCGCTCGTACAACCCGGTGACGAAGGGCCATGCGGGCCAGATCAAGAAGGCGGTGCAGCTTCTGCTCGAGGCGAAGCGCCCGATGGTCTACACGGGCGGCGGCGTCATCCTGAACGACGCGTCCGACGCGCTGACGCGGTTCGTGCGGCTGCTGGGCTTTCCGTGTACGAACACGCTGATGGGGCTCGGCGCATTCCCGGGCACCGATCCGCAGTTCACCGGCATGCCCGGCATGCACGGGACGTACGAGTCGAACATGGCGATGCAGAACTGCGACGTGCTCTTCGCGGTCGGCACCCGCTTCGACGATCGCGTCATCGGCGATCCTGCGCATTTCTATCGCGCCGATCGCAAGATCATCCATATCGA
The DNA here is from genome assembly GCA_035605875.1 of Casimicrobiaceae bacterium. Classification (GTDB taxonomy): domain Bacteria; phylum Pseudomonadota; class Gammaproteobacteria; order Burkholderiales; family Casimicrobiaceae; genus VBCG01. Next base: position 27,865 of record DATNGN010000054.1, on the reverse strand, counting down.
CATCGACCCGTCGTCGATCTCGAAACGCGTCAAGGTCGACGTGCCGATCGTCGGCTACGTCGGTGACGTGCTGAACGAGATGGTGAAGCTCGTCGAATCGTCGCCGGCACGGCCGGACGCCGCTGCGCTGAAGGCGTGGTGGGCGGAGATCAAGGACTGGCAGCGCAAGGACTGCCTGCGCTACGACCGTGCGAGCAAGCTGATCAAGCCGCAGTTCGTGCTCGAGAAGCTCTACGAGCTCACGCGGGGCGATGCGTTCGTCACCTCGGACGTGGGCCAGCATCAGATGTGGGCCGCGCAGTACTACAGGTTCGACAAGCCACGGCGCTGGATCAACTCCGGCGGCCTCGGCACGATGGGCTTCGGGCTGCCGGCCGCGATGGGCGTGCAACTCGCCAATCCGGACGCGACGGTCGTCTGCGTCACCGGCGAAGCGTCGATCCAGATGTGCATCCAGGAGCTCTCGACGTGCAAGCAGTATCACCTGCCGATCAAGATCGTGAACCTCAACAACCGCTACATGGGGATGGTTCGCCAGTGGCAGGAGTTCTTCTACGGCAACCGCTACGCCGAGTCGTACATGGACGCGCTGCCCGACTTCGTGAAACTCGCCGAGGCGTACGGCCACGTCGGCATGAAGATCGAGCAGCCGCGCGACGTCGAAGGCGCGTTGCGCGAGGCGCTCGCGCAGAAGGAGCGTCTCGTGTTCCTCGACTTCATCACCGACCAGACGGAAAACGTGTTCCCGATGGTGCCGGGCGGGAAGGGGCTGACCGAGATGATCCTCGCGGAGGAACTGTGAGTGCCCGTCGCCCCAACCCTCTCCCCCCGCGGGGACAACGATCTCGCGGAGCGAGCGAGGCGGGTGAGGGGGCGAGCGTGCCGCGGAGGGATTCATGAGGCACATCCTCTCCATCCTCGTCGAGAACGAGGCGGGCGCGCTGTCGCGCATCTCGGGATTGTTCTCGGCGCGCGGCTACAACATCGAGTCGCTGACCGTCGCGCCGACCGAAGACCCGACGATGTCGCGGATGACGATCGTCACGAGCGGCTCCGACGACGTGATCGAGCAGATCACGAAGCAGTTGAACAAGCTCGTCGAGGTCGTCAAGGTCGTCGACCTGACCGAGGGCAATCACATCGAGCGCGAGCTGATGCTCGTGAAGGTGCGCGCGGCGGGCAAGGATCGCGACGAGATGAAGCGTCTCGCCGACATCTTCCGCGGCCGCATCCTCGACGTCACCGACAAGAGCTACACGATCGAGCTGACGGGCACGGGCTCGAAGCTCGACGCGTTCCTGCAGGCGATCGAGCCGGGGGTGATTCTCGAAACCGTGCGGACGGGCGCATCGGGGATCGGCAGGGGGGAGAGGATCTTGAGGATTTAGGATCGAGGATCGAGGATTCAGGATCGAGGATTCGGGATTGAGGGAGCGTCGGCGCTTTGCATGAGTCGCCGGCGATTGATGCGGCCACTACAGCACCGGCCCCGCGTTCATCGTGCTGTATGCCTCGATCCTCGATCCTGAATCCTCAATCCGTTTAAAACGAAGGCATCAACGAGGACATTCACATGAAGGTGTACTACGAAAAAGACGCCGACCTCTCGCTCATCAAAGGCAAGAAAGTCACGATCGTCGGCTACGGCTCGCAGGGCCACGCGCACGCGCAGAACCTGAACGACTCCGGCGTCAACGTGACGGTCGGGCTGCGCAAGGGCGGTGCGTCGTGGGAGAAAGCGAAGGCCGCGGGACTCGAAGTCGCGGAAGTCGCCGACGCGGTGAAGGGCGCCGACGTCGTCATGATGCTGATGCCCGACGAGCACATCGCCGCGGTCTACAAGTCCGACGTCGAGCCGAACGTCCGCAAGGGTGCGACGCTCGCGTTCGCGCACGGCTTCAACATCCACTACGGACAGGTCGTGCCGCGCGCCGATCTCGACGTCGTCATGGTCGCGCCGAAGGCGCCAGGCCACACGGTGCGCTCGACGTATGTCGCGGGCGGCGGCGTGCCGATGCTGATCGCGGTGCACCAGGACGCATCGCAACGGGCGCGCGATGTCGCGCTGTCGTACGCGGCGGCGATCGGCGGCGCCCGCGCCGGCGTCATCGAGACGAATTTCCGCGAGGAGACGGAAACCGACCTCTTCGGCGAGCAGACGGTGCTGTGCGGCGGCCTGGTCGAGTTGATCAAGGCCGGCTACGAGACGCTGGTCGACGCGGGCTACGCGCCGGAAATGGCCTATTTCGAGTGCCTGCACGAGGTGAAGCTGATCGTCGATCTGATCTACGAAGGCGGCATCGCGAACATGAACTACTCGATTTCGAACAACGCCGAATACGGCGAGTACGCGACCGGGCCGAAGATCATCACCGAGGACACGAAGCGCGCGATGAAGGACGCGCTCACCCGCATCCAGTCGGGGGAATACGCGCGTGAATTCATTCTCGAGAACCGCGCCGGCGCACCGACGCTGATGTCGCGGCGGCGGATGACGGCGCAGCATCCGATCGAAGTCGTCGGAGAGAAGCTGCGTTCGATGATGCCCTGGATCCGCAAGAACAAGCTCGTCGACCAGACCCGCAACTGAGTTCAGGCATCTCCCGACGCTCGTCCTGCTCCGCGTGGACGTCCCGGGGGCGGGCCTTCGCGACGGGGTTGCCGACGGTATACTCGCGTCCGTCATCATCGGAACGGGGGGCATCGATGGCATCGCGCGCGCGTCAACGCGGCTGGGTCGGCCTCGTGCTGATCCTGCTTGCGCTCGTCATCGTCGTGCTGTCGGCGCGCAGCGCGCTGAAGGCGTACGGCCTGTTCGACGATTCCGACAAACCGCGGCATGCGGCGGCGCCGGGCGCCAACGAGACCGAGCAGGCGGCGACGATCACGCCGCGCAATGCGATCGAGCGCGCCAAAGGCGTGCAGGAGATGGTGAAGCAGGGCGCGATCGAGCAGGAAAAGCGCATCGACGACGCGATTCCGAAGTGATCACGTGCATCGCGCGCCATCCGCGCCTGGAGCCCGGGCGGCGATTGCGCCCGTCGTCGGGTTCCGCCGCGCGCCGGGCGTCATGACGCGCTATCCGCATCCGATCATCGCGCGCGAGGGCTGGCCCTTTCTGCTGATCGCACTCGCCGTCGCGCTCGCGCTGTCGTTCGTCGGCTGGTGGGTTCTCGCGGCACTCGCATGGATCGCGTTCCTCTTCATCCTGCAGTTCTTCCGCGATCCGCCGCGCGACGTTCCGATGCAACCGAACGCCGTGTTGTCGCCGGCCGACGGACGGATCGTCCGCGTCGGCAACGTTCGCGATCCTTACCTCGATCGAGACGCGCTTCTGATCAGCGTTTTCATGAACGTCTTCAACGTGCACTCGAACCGCAGCCCGGTCGACGGCGACGTCGCGCAGACGTGGTATCACCCGGGCAGGTTCGTGAACGCAGCGCTCGAGAAGGCGTCCGTCGACAACGAACGCAACGCACTCAAGCTCGTGACCGCGGCCGGCGCCGAGGTGACGTGCGTGCAGGTCGCCGGACTGATTGCGCGGCGCATCCTCTGCTACGTGCGGGCGGGCGACCGGCTCGCTCGCGGACAGCGCTACGGATTCATTCGCTTCGGCTCGCGTGTCGATCTCTATCTGCCCGCGGATGCGATTCCGCGTGCGAGCGTCGGCGAGAAGGTCTATGCGACGCAGTCGATCGTCGCCGAACTGCGCGGGCCGGCAGGTCCATGAGCGCTGCCGAACCGCGAGCGTAGGGGATCCGCATCCGATGATCCACGACGAAGACGACCTGCAAAGCGAGCGGCGCCTGCTCAAGAACCGCGTGCGCCGCCGCGGCATCTATCTGCTGCCAAACCTGTTCACGACCGCGGCGCTCTTCGCGGGCTTCTACGCGATCGTGCAGGCGATGAACGTCAACTTCGACCAGGCGGCGATCGCGATCTTCGTCGCGATGGTGCTCGACGGCCTCGATGGGCGCGTCGCTCGGATGACGCGCACGCAAAGCGCGTTCGGTGCCGAGTTCGACAGTCTCGCCGACATGGTGAGCTTCGGCGCGGCGCCCGCGCTCGTCATGTACGAATGGGTGCTCCGCGATCTCGGCAAGCTCGGCTGGATCGCCGCGTTCGTCTACGTCGCCGGCGCCGCGTTGCGCCTCGCGCGCTTCAACACGCTGCTCGAAGTCGCCGACAAGCGCTACTTCATGGGCTTGCCGAGTCCGTCCGCCGCAGCGCTCGTCGCCGGCCTCGTCTGGGTGATCGACGACGTAGGCTACGACCCCGATGCGCTGCGCTGGCTCGCATGGGCCGTCACGCTGTTCGCCGGCCTCACGATGGTGAGCAATCTCAAGTACTACAGCTTCAAGACGATCAACCTCAAGAAGAGCGTTCCGTTCGTCGCGATCTTCCTGAGCGTACTGTTCGTCGCGTTGTTGTCGTGGCAGCCGCCGCTCGTACTGTTCGCCGCGTTCGTCGTCTATGCCATTTCGGGCTACGTGGTGTCGACGTGGATGCTGTTGCGCGAGCGGCGCGTTCGCGCGACGGGTTCGCCTTGAAGCGAACCGTCGCCGCGACGCCGTCGGCATTGCAGCGGGCATGACGTGAACAGGCTCCAGATGCCGGCGCCCAGGATCGCCGTCGTCATCCCTTGCTATCGCGTGGCAGAACAGGTGCTGGGCGTGATCGCACGCATAGGCCCGTCGGTGACGGCGATCTATGCCGTCGACGATGCATGTCCCGAGCGTACCGGCGAGCGCATCGCCGAGGCGTGCACGGACGCCCGCGTGCGCGTGCTTCGGCATGAAGTCAACCAGGGGGTGGGCGGCGCGACGATGACCGGTTATCGGGCGGCGCTCGCCGACGGCGCCGAAATCGTCGTCAAGCTCGACGGCGACGGCCAGATGGACCCGACCGAGATCGAGCGGCTCGTCGCGCCGATCGTCGAGCGCCGCGCCGACTACACGAAGGGCAATCGCTTCTACGAGATCGAGTTCTTGCGCGCGATGCCGCGCCTGCGGCTGTTCGGCAATTCGCTGCTGTCGTTCGTGTCGAAGCTCGCGAGCGGCTATTGGCACATCATGGATCCGACGAACGGATTCACCGCCGTCCATCGCGAAGCGCTGTCGCTATTGCCGCTCGACAAGATCGACCGCGGTTACTTCTTCGAGTCCGACATGCTGTTCCGGCTCTACACCGTGCGCGCGGTCGTGCACGACGTGCCGATGCCCGCGCGTTACGGTGACGAGCCGTCGAGCCTTTGCATCGGCCATGTCGCAGCGGCGTTTCCGTTCAAGTACGCGCGCGCCGCCTGCAAGCGGCTGTTCTACTCGTACTTCCTGCGCGATTTCAACGCGGGGACGTTGCAGTTCGTGCTGGGCAGCCTGATCACGCTTGCCGGCGTAATCGTCGGCGCCGCGTACTGGATTCATTCGGCCGCCACCGGCGTGTCGACGACGTCGGGCCAGGTGATGCTCGCGGCGTTGCCGATCCTGATCGGCGCGCAGTTGCTGATCGCGGCGCTCAACTACGACATCGCGAGCGTGCCGCGCGACCCGCTGCAACGCGTCGCGCATCCAGTGCCGCCGAGGTGAGCGCTGACGAGCCGCCCGCAAGCGCCGGCTGTCCCGTCTGCGGCGGCGCGCTGCGTGGGCCGATTGCCGGTTTTCGCTACGACTGCGCCGGTTGTGCGTTCGCGTGCGCGGGTCCGCAGATTGCGCCCGGCGGCGCTGCCACCGTGCGGTTGCGCGAGGATCGCCGTGAAGCGGCGCTGGCGCCGCTACGCGCGCGCAACTTCGAGGTCGTGCTCGATCGGCTCGCGGTGTGCGGCGCCCGTGGCGGCACGCTGCTCGACGTGGGCTGCGCGCACGGCTGGTTCCTGGATGCCGCGCGCCGTCGCGGCTATGCGGCGTCCGGCATCGAACCCGATCGTGACGTTGCAGCGAAAGCCGTGCAGCGAGGTCACGACGTGACGCACGGCCTGTTTCCGGACGTGCTCGGCGCTCGCGCACGATTCGACGTTGTCGTTTTCAACGACGTGTTCGAGCATCTTCCCGCTCCTCGCGCAGCGCTTCGTGCACTCGCCGAGGCGTTGGCGCCCGGGGACCTGCTCGCGATCAATCTTCCGAGCAGCCGTGGCGCGTTCTACCGGCTCGCCGAAGGGTTGCGTCGCCTCGGCTTTCGCGGCCCGCATGATCGCCTCTGGCAAGTGGGCTTTCCGTCACCGCATCTTTGCTACTTTCATCCCGACGCGCTTTCACGCCTTGCATCCGATTGCGGATTCGAGGAGATCGACCGGCAGGCGCTGCCGTCGATCGCACACGAGGGTCTGTGGCAGCGGCTTCGCTACGATCCGCAGGCGTCGTGGATTTCGTGCGCGGCGACGTGGCTCGCGGTGACGCTCGCAGCGCCGCTGCTGCAGCGGCTGCCGCCGGACATTTCGCTGTCGATCTTCCGTCGGTTGCCCGACGCGCCACCGGCGCGTCAGCGGGACGACACGGTGGCGGCCGGGTCGTCGGACGCGGCTGGCGGCGGCACGATCGCTGCGACCAGGTAATTCTCGAACTGCCAGACCGGCTTCGTGTAGCGGTCGCGAAAATCGGTGATCGCACGCTCGTACGCGGCGGGCACGGCGTGGACCACGACGTGCGTGAGTCGCCATGCACGCGCGATCGCGAGGATGTCGTCGGCATTGCGGGCGCGCGCGAACGCCTCGAAAACGGCGGGGTCGTGCCAGTGGACGCTGCGCGAGTAACCGGTGTAGCCGGCGGGACTCGGATCGTGAAGCGTGAAGAAGCCGACGCGCGCCTCCGGCAGATTCGCATTGAGCCATTCACTCACGATGCCGAGCGGAGCGTAATGCGCGACGTATCGTCTGCGCGCTCCGTCGTCGAAGGCGCACGTCGGGCACAGTTCGGCGTTCGTCCAGCTTCCCGTGTACATGAAGCGCACGTTCAGCGCGACCAGCAGCGCACCGGCGACGCCGACGATAATGCGGCGCGCGCGTCCGTCGGGAAGGTCGGCCAGCGCCCAGGCGCCCGCCGCCGCGGCGACCAGCAGCGCCGGCAACAGGTAACGCAGGTACGCCTGCTGCACGTAGACGGCAACGAAGAACGCCGCCGCGACGCCGATGCAAAGCCATTGCATTCGCGCACGCCGGCGCAGGACGAACGCGACCACGATGACGGGAAACAGCAGCAGCCAGTGGAATCCCGGAGCACCCGTTGCGCCCTCGATGAACCGGCCGCTGTCGAGCACGAGTTCGTACGGCGTCCACGGAACGAGCGGCTGCCGATACGCCGCGTTGACGAACGAGCGCGTCGTCTCGAAGAGCGGCGACCGGAAGAGCCCGTTCATGAACGGAAACAGCGGGTTGCCGGTACGCCACCAGGCGTTGGCATACGGCCAGATGCCGATCACGACGGCGGCGGCGACCGCGATGCGCGCGCTCGCGCCGTGCAGATACAGAACCGCGCCACGGGTCGTCACGATCAACACGAGTGCAAGCGGGACGAGCCACAGGATGCTGATCGCCTTGCTTTGCAACGCGCCGGCAGCAAGAAGCCAGAGCGCGCAAAGCGCCGTCTGGGAGCGCGTCTCCATCCATTGGAGCGCCGCGAGCAACGTCCCGATGACGAACGCGCACCACAGCGTCTCGCTGTACAGCAGTCCGGTCACGAGGAACGCGAGCGGCGCCGATGCGAACAGCGTGACGCTCACGAGCGACGCAAGCCTCGGCGCCGCGCGGCGCGCCAGGCGATACAGCAGGTAGCCGACGAGGACGCCGAACGCGGCATTGAGCAGCCGCACGCCGGGTTCGCCGCCGAGCAGGTAGGCCGCGGCGAACATCCAGTCGGCGCCGAGCGGCATGGCCGCCCACGCATAGCGAGCGACGTCGTAGTGCCATGCGTGCGTCGCGGCGATGAGACGCGCGAATTGCAGGTGCATCGTGTGCGCGTCGAAGCCCACCTCGGGCCTCGCGGCCGTGAAGAGGTGCAGCACCAGCACGACGCCGAGCAGCGCGAGCCATGCGCGCTCCGCCAGTGACGTCGTGGCGGGCTCGCGTAGCGCCGCGGACGCGCGCGACACGTATTGCGGCAACGCGCGCAGCGCAAAAAGCACAGGCACCGCGAGCAGGATCGCGTAGACGGCCTGGTAGTGGATCCGGAACGCGCCGCAGAGCGACATCGCGCCGACGATGAGCGCGAGTCCGGCGAGCATCGCGACGCCGACGTCGGGTTTCCAGTCGTCCGGCGCGGCTTGCCGCAGCCGGCGCAGCAGCGCATCTCCGATCAGCCACGCGTCCGCCAGCAGCCAGCCGACGGTGAGGACCGTTCCCGGCAGGAACAGCGCGCTCGCGACGATCAGCACCGCAAGCGCGACCGCTCGCGCCGGGCGTCGCCTTTCGAGCAGCACGACGATGCCGAGGACGAGTAGCGCCGACGTCGACACCTGCCGCAGCTTGACGACGTCGACCGGGTTGTACGGGTTCTCCGGAAAGAGCCGCGAGACACCCCAGGCGATCAGCGCGACGTGCGCGACCAGCAGGAGCCCGAGCACGACCAGGGCCGAGCGGGGCCACGGCGGCGGATCGGACGGGCTTGCGAGGGCGGTTGCGATCATGGCCATCGTTTTGGCAGCGCGCAGTTTCGCACACCCGACTGGCCGGCCCCGTTGCGCGGCACGCCGTTTTCGGCTAGTGTGCCGGAATGAGCAGCCATCCTTCCGTCGCCCGCGCGCTCGCGCCCGCCCTCCTGTGCGGCGGCCTGCTGCTCCTGCTGCGCCTCGCGCGCAGATAACTCCACACCCCTCGCTTCGAGCAGTGCCCGCGCCGTCCAGCCAAGGACGGTCGATTTTCGTTCCTCGTTCAGGACAACGCCATGCACGCCGTGCCTTCGCAGAAGTACCGCCCGTTCCAGCCGATCGATCTTCCCGACCGTACGTGGCCGTCGCGCACGATCACGGCCCCGCCGATCTGGCTGTCGACCGATCTGCGCGACGGCAACCAGGCGCTGATCGAGCCGATGGACGCGACGCGCAAGCTGCGGATGTTTCGCCAGCTCGTCGACATCGGCTTCAAGGAGATCGAGGTCGCATTCCCGTCGGCGTCGCAGACCGACTTCGACTTCGTGCGCCGGTTGATCGAGGAAGACCTGATTCCCGACGACGTGACGATCCAGGTGCTGACGCAATCGCGCGACGAGCTGATCCGGCGCACGTTCGAGTCGTTGCGCGGCGCTGCGCGCGCGATCGTGCATCTGTACAACCCGACGGCGCCGCTCTTCCGCCGCGTCGTCTACGGCAAGGATCGCGCGGGCATCGTCGAGATCGCAACCGACGGCGCCCGGCTTTTCACGCAGTGCGCGGCCGAGCAGCCGGGAACCGACTGGCGCTTCGAATATTCGCCGGAGACGTTCACGATGACCGAGCTCGACTTCGCGCTCGAGATCTGCGAGCGCGTCGTCGACGTGCTCGGTCCGGCGAGCGCGCACCCGGTGATTCTCAATCTGCCGGCGACAGTCGAGGTCGCGACGCCGAACGTGTTCGCTGATCAGATCGAATGGATGCATCGGCATCTGTCGCGCCGCGGCCAGGTGATCCTGTCGGTGCATCCGCACAACGACCGCGGCACCGGCGTCGCGGCCGCGGAGCTTGCGGTGATGGCGGGCGCCGATCGCGTCGAGGGCTGCCTGTTCGGCAACGGCGAGCGCACCGGCAACGTGTGCCTCGTGACGCTCGGGATGAATCTCTATTCGCAGGGCGTCGATCCGAAGCTCGACTTCAGCGACATCGGCGCGGTCATCCGGACCGCCGAGTACTGCACGGCGCTGCCGGTGCACCCGCGGCATCCGTACGCGGGCGAACTCGTTTTCACGGCGTTCTCGGGCTCGCACCAGGATGCGATCAAGAAGGGCTTCGCCGCCCAGCGCTCGGCACACGCGGCGGGCAGCACGATCTGGGAGGTGCCGTACCTGCCGATCGATCCCGCCGATATCGGTCGCAGCTACGAAGCGGTGATCCGCGTCAACAGCCAGTCGGGCAAGGGTGGCATCGCCTACCTCCTCGAGCGCGACCACGGCCTTGCGCTGCCGCGGCTTCTTTCGATCGAGTTCAGCCAGGTCGTGCAGACGATCACCGACGCGACCGGCAAGGAGCTGACGGCAGCCGATCTGCACGCGGCGTTCCATCGCGAGTACGTGGCGCGCGGCACGCCGATCGAATACGTCGACCACCGGACGGGACACGTCGGCGGCGGCCACGAGCAGCTGACGGCGCGGCTCTCGGTCGCCGGCGTCGAGACGCTCGTCGCAGGCAGCGGCAACGGACCCGTCGACGCATTCGTGCACGGCCTGCGCGAGACGCTCGGCATCGACGTGCACGTGCTCGCCTATCACGAGCATGCGACGGGAACCGGCGAGGATGCGACGGCCGTCGCCTACGTGCAGTTGCGCGCCGGCGCTGCGAACGTCTACGGCGTGGGGCTCGACGCGAACATCGTGACGGCGACGCTCAAGGCCGTGACGGCGGCCGTCAACCGTGCCTGTGCGCAGGAAGCGATCGCGATTTCGCGCGCGATCGACGTGGCCGCCTAGAGGGAGCCCGGTCGCGACGCCGGTTGCCGATCCTCAATCTCCGATCCGCCCGCGAGGAGCCATCATGCCCGACCATTTGATCGTCTTCGACACGACGCTCCGCGACGGCGAGCAGAGTCCCGGCGCATCGATGACGCGCGAGGAAAAGATGCGGATCGCGCGCCAGCTCGAGCGGCTGCGCGTCGACGTCATCGAAGCCGGCTTTCCGGCCTCGTCGAACGGCGACTTCGACGCCGTGCGCGACATCGCGAAGGCGATCACGACGAGCACCGTCTGCGGGCTCGCGCGCGCGAACGAGAACGACATCCGGCGCGCCGGCGAAGCGTTGCGCCCGGCTTCGTCGATGCGTATCCATACGTTCATCGCGAGCTCGCCGATCCACATGCAGATGAAGCTGCGGATGACGCCGGAGCAGGTGCTCGAGCAGGCGGTGAAGGCGGTCGGCTGGGCGCGCAAGTTCACCGACGACGTCGAGTTCTCGCCGGAGGATGCGGGACGCTCGGAACAGGATTTCCTCTGCCGTCTTCTGGAAGCGGTGGTCGCCGCAGGCGCGACGACGGTCAACATTCCGGATACCGTCGGCTATACGATGCCGTGGCAGTTCGGCGCGCTGATCGCATCGCTTCGCACGCGCATTCCCAATTCGGATCGCGCGGTCTGGTCGGTCCACTGCCACAACGACCTCGGTGTCGCCGTCGCCAATTCGCTGGCGGCGGTCATGAACGGCGCGCGGCAGGTCGAATGCACGGTCAACGGCCTCGGCGAGCGCGCGGGCAACGCATCGCTCGAGGAGATCGTGATGGCGGTGCGCACGCGCCGGGACGTCTTCGCCTGCGAGACGCGGATCGACACGGCGCAGATCGTGCCCGCGTCGAAACTCGTGTCGAGCATCACCGGCTTTCCGGTGCAGCCGAACAAGGCGATCGTCGGCGCGAACGCGTTCGCGCACGAGTCGGGCATCCATCAGGACGGCGTGCTGAAGCACCGCGAGACCTACGAGATCATGCGCGCCGAGGACGTCGGCTGGCATGCGAACAAGCTCGTGCTCGGCAAGCTGTCCGGTCGCAACGCATTTCGCACGCGCCTTTCCGAGCTCGGGATCGACCTGCCCGACGAGGAGGCGTTCAACACGGCGTTCGCACGTTTCAAGGAGCTCGCCGACAAGAAGGGCGAGGTCTTCGACGAGGACCTGCACGCGCTGATCTCCGAGGAGGTCGTCGAGCCGACGCACGAGCATTACCGGCTCGCGGCGCTCAAGGTCACGTCGGAGACCGGCATGGTGCCGCACGCGCGCGTCGTCATGGCCATTGGCGACGCCGAAGTGGTCGCCGAGGTCGCCGGCGACGGGCCTGTCGATGCGGTGTTCAAGTCGATCGAGCGGATGGCGGGGTCGCACGCGAACCTGCTGCTCTATTCGGTGAACGCGATCACCGGCGGCACCGATGCGCAAGGCGAAGTCACCGTGCGCCTCGAGCAGGCGGGCCGGATCGTGAACGGGCTCGGCGCCGACACCGACATCATCGTCGCGTCGGCGAAGGCGTACATCAACGCATTGAACCGGCTGCACGACGGCGTCGTGCGCCTGAATCCACAGCGCGCGGCGTAACTCGCGGTAACATAGCGGCGGGCGCGCTCGTCGCGGGCGCCCGCCTTGCGCCGCCTTCGCAACGAAGGCGGACATTCCAGTTCGCTTCCTTCGGACGTGCAATCCATGAACGCCCCGCGCTATGGCCCCGGCATCGAAGTCACGGCGGAAGTCACGCCCGAGTTCGCATCCATCCTCACTCCCGACGCGCTCGCATTCGCGGCGCGGCTGCAGCGCGCGTTCGGCGCGCGCCGCACCGAGCTGCTTGCGCGTCGTGTCGCACGGCAGGTGCAGTTCGACGCCGGCGAGCTGCCCGATTTCCTCGCCGACACGCGCGAGATCCGCGATGGCGACTGGACCTGTGACACCGTCCCCGCCGAGATCCAGGATCGCCGCGTCGAGATCACCGGGCCCGTCGATCGCAAGATGATCGTCAATGCGTTGAACTGCGGCGCCAACGTCTACATGGCGGACTTCGAGGACGCCAACACGCCGAGCTGGGAGAACAACGTGCAGGGGCAGATCAACCTGCGCGACGCGATTCGCCGGCGCATCGACTTCGTCTCGCCCGAGGGCAAGGCGTACCGGCTGAATGCGCGCACCGCCGTGCTGTTCGTGCGACCACGCGGCTGGCATCTGCCCGAGAAGCACGTCATCGTCGACGGCGAGCCGATCGCCGGCGCGATCTTCGACTTCGCGCTGTACTTCTTCCACAACGCGAAGGAGCTGATTGCGCGCGGCAGCGCGCCGTACTTCTACCTGCCGAAGCTCGAGAGCCATCTCGAAGCGCGGCTCTGGAACGACGTCTTCGTCATGGCACAGGACGACCTGCTGATCCCGCGCGGCACGATCAAGGCGACGGTGCTGATCGAGACGATCCTCGCCGCGTTCGAACTGGACGAGATCCTCTACGAGCTGCGCCATCACTCGGCGGGTCTCAACGCCGGCCGCTGGGACTACATCTTCAGCTGCATCAAGAAGTTCCGCAGCAACCGCCAGTTCTGCCTCGCCGATCGCGTACTCGTCACGATGACGACGCATTTCATGAAGAGCTACGCCGAGCTGCTCGTGAAGACGTGCCATCGCCGCAACGCGCACGCGATGGGCGGCATGGCGGCGCAGATCCCGGTCAAGAACGACGAGGCGGCGAACGCCGAGGCGTTCGCGCGCGTCAAGGCCGACAAGGAGCGCGAAGCGCGGCAGGGACACGACGGCACATGGGTCGCGCATCCGGCGCTCGTGCCGGTCGCCAAGGAGGCGTTCGACCGCCTGATGCCGACGCCAAACCAGATCGCGTCCGCCAGGCGCGACGACGTGCGCGTCACCGCGGCCGATCTGTTGCGCTTCGAGCCCGAGCGTCCGATCAGCGAGCAGGGCTTGCGCCTCGACATCAGTGTCGCGATCCAATACATCGGCGCGTGGCTCGCGGGGCAAGGCGCGGTGCCGATCTTCAATCTGATGGAGGACGCGGCGACGGCCGAAATCTCGCGCTCGCAGGTGTGGCAGTGGATCCGCTCGCCCAAGGGAACGCTCGACGACGGCCGCAAGGTGACGAAAGAGCTGGTCGCGACGATGCTTCCCGAGGAGATGGCGAAAATCCGCGAGCTGCTCGGTCCCGCGTACGGCGAGGGCAGGTACGACGAGGCGGCGACGATCTTCGCGGATCTCGTCAACAGCGACACGTTCGTCGAGTTCCTGACGCTGCCTGCGTACCAGCGGTTGAACTAAGGCGATAAGCGCAATCTATCGATTGGATTGTCACAATCGATTGGACAAGTGCGGCGCGCCGATCGCAAAATCGACCAGCGGCCGGTGTACGCCGACCAGCGACAAGCGTTCCGGTGCCTCGCTCGAGGCGCCAAAACCACGAGGAGCATCCGATGAAACCTCTGCAAGGCACGAAGACCCACGACAATCTCAAGTATGCGTTTGCCGGCGAATCGCAGGCGAATCGGCGTTATCTGTATTTCGCGAACAAGGCAGACGTCGAAGGCCAGAACGACGTCGCGGCGCTGTTCCGCTCGACCGCCGAGGGCGAGACCGGGCATGCTCACGGGCATCTCGACTATCTCGCCGCGGTCGGCGATCCGGCAACCGATCTGCCGATCGGCTCGAGCCGCGAGAACCTGAAGGCCGCGGTGGCCGGCGAGACGCACGAATACACCGACATGTACCCCGGCATGGCGAAGGCCGCGCGCGGCGAAGGCTTCGACGCAATCGCCGACTGGTTCGAGACGCTCGCGAAGGCGGAACGCTCGCACGCGAACCGCTTTCAGAAGGCGCTCGACGCGCTCACTGATTGAGGTGATCCCCCCACGCTCGCTCCGCTCGCTGCCCCCCAGGGGGCGGACCAGTCGCTTGGGGCGGCCCGGCGCGACTGATGTGATCCCCCCACGCTCGCTCCGCTCGCTGCCCCCCCAGGGGGCGGACCAGTCGCTTGGGGCGGCCTGGCGCGACTGATGTGATGCGCCGACTTTTGCCGCGCTCGCGAGTACGTCCTGCGCCGGCCCGGCGCGATCGATGAACCGGGAAGGTAACCTGCTCGCGCCGACGCGTCACCCGCTCGAGTGGCGCGACGCGGCGTTCTACGACGAGGAGGCGCTCCAGAAGGAGCAGGAGCGCTTCTTCGAGATCTGCCACGGCTGCCGTCGCTGCGTGTCGCTGTGCGGCGCGTTTCCGACGCTGTTCGACCTCATCGACAACAGCGCGACGATGGAGATCGACGGCGTCGCGAAGGAGGATTACCGGAAGGTCGTCGACCAGTGCTACCTCTGCGACCTCTGCTACATGACGAAATGCCCGTACGTTCCGCCGCATCCGTGGAACGTCGACTTTCCGCACGTGATGCTGCGGGCGAAGGCGGTCAAGTTCAGGAAGGGTGACTTCACGCTGCGTGATCGCGTCCTGACGGGCACCGACGCGGTCGGCAAGCTCGCGACGATTCCCGTCGTCGTGCAGGCGGTCAACGCGGCCAACAATTCTCCGCCCGTTCGCAAGGTGATGGAGAAGGTGCTGGGCGTTGCCGCCGAAGCGTGGCTGCCGCCGTACGCGGCGACGCGCTTTCGCGACTCGGCGCCGCCATCGCTCGAATGGCCGGTGCGCGACGGGCAGCGCGCACCCGGAAAGGTCGCGATCTTTGTCACCTGCTTCATCAACTACAACGAGCCGGGCATCGGCCACGACCTCCTGAAGCTGCTGCATCACGCGAAGGTGCCGTACCGGCTCGCGGCGAGCGAGGTGTGCTGCGGGATGCCGAAGCTCGAACTCGGCGATCTCGAAACCGTCGAATCACTGAAGAACGTCAACATCCCGGTGCTCGCGCCGCTCGCGCGCGCGGGCTACGCGATATTGACGGCGGTGCCGTCGTGCACGCTGATGTTCAAGCAGGAATTGCCGCTTCTGTTTCCCGACGACGAGGACGTGAAGGCCGTTTCCGACGCGATGTTCGACCCGTTCGAATACTTCGTCGCGCGCGAGCGCGACGGCCTGCTCGACCGCGACTTCAAGCGCGGACTCGGGAAGGTCAGCTACCACATTCCCTGCCACTCACGCGTGCAGAACGTCGGCCAGAAGACGCGCGAGGCGCTCGAATGGATTCCCGACACGTCGGTCAACGTCGTCGAGCGCTGCTCGGGGCACGACGGCACGTGGGGCGTCAAGCGCGAGTTCTTCGACGATGCGATGAAGATCGGACGTCCGGTGTTTCGACGCATGGAGGAATTCGAGCCCGACTTCGTGAGCTCCGACTGCCCGATTGCCGGCCGGCGCATCGAGGAAGGGATCGTTCAGGGCGGCAGCGGGCGGCGGCCGCGGAAGGCGCATCCGCTGACGCTTCTGCGGATCGCGTACGGCATCGATTGATACTCTCCGACACGTCATGCCCAGGATCGCACGCGACAGCCTGCTCACGCTCGAAGCCTATGCGAAGGAGCGGCCGGCGTTTCGTGCGCGCGCCGTCGCGCACAAGCGCGCGCGCACCGTGCGTCTCGGCGAGCACGTGACGCTGCTCTTCGAGGACGAGCTCACGATCCGCTATCAGGTTCAGGAGATGTTGCGCATCGAGAAGACGTTCGACGAGGACGGCATCCAGGACGAGCTCGATGCGTACAACCCGCTCGTTCCCGACGGCCGCAACCTGAAGGCGACGATGCTGATCGAGTACGAGGACGAGAACGCGCGACGCGAAGCGCTGGCGCGCCTGCGGGGCATCGAGGACCGTGTCTTCGTAAGCGTCGCTGGCTTCGAGCCGGTCTTCGCGATCGCCGACGAGGATCTCGAGCGCGAGAATGCACAGAAGACGTCGTCGGTGCACTTCCTGCGCTTCGAGCTGACGCCGCCGATGGTCGCGTCCTTCAAGGACGAGGACGTCGTCGTCGGCGTCGACCATCCCGAATATCGCGTGCGCGAG
Organism: Casimicrobiaceae bacterium; assembly: GCA_035605875.1. Lineage (GTDB taxonomy): Bacteria > Pseudomonadota > Gammaproteobacteria > Burkholderiales > Casimicrobiaceae > VBCG01. The sequence goes on along the minus strand of DATNGN010000054.1, from coordinate 11,289 downwards.
ACCCTCGCGGCACCGGTGAAGGCGGCGCTCGCCGCCGACTTCAGCTAGTCGCGGAAATTCTGATATTGCAGCGGATAGTCGGTGACCGACTTCCGCACGAGCGCGATCGCCTCCTGCAGGCTGTCCTTCTTCGCCCCCGACACGCGTACCGCGTCGCCCTGGATCGACGCCTGCACCTTGAGCTTGCTCTCCTTCAAAAGCTTGACGATCTTCTTCGCGCGCTCCTGCTCGACGCCGGTGCGCACGCTCACCGCCTGCTTCACCTTGTTGCCGGCGATCTTCTCCGTATCCTTGTACTCGAGCGAGCGGATGTCCACCTGCCGCTTCGACAGCTTCGCGATGACGATGTCGGTCACCTGCTTCAGCTTGAAGTCGTCGTCGGCGAAGAGCGTCATTGCCTTGCCGTCGTAATCGACGCGGGCGTCGGAGCCCTTGAAATCGAAACGCGTCGAGATCTCCTTGTTCGCCTGGTCGACGGCGTTGCGGACTTCCACCTGGTTGACTTCCGAGACGATGTCGAACGACGGCATGGCGGGCTCCGCTTTTGGCGAAAGCCGCTAGCATAGCGTGCCGCTCGGGCGGCCGCGATCGGCGCGTGGCCGAGGCTTCAGTGGGATGCGCGTTCGGGTGACGCGCGAGGATTCGGTTTCTATGCGTACTTCAGCAACGCGACCGGCCCGCGTCCCAGTCCGTACGGCGACTCGCGCAGCCATTCGCGCAGTTTTTCCTCGGGCAGCGGCCGGCTCATGAAATAGCCCTGCGCCTCGTCGCACCCCATCGCGCGCAGGCGCGCGAGGCTGCGCTCGTCCTCGATGCCTTCCGCGACGACGCGCAGTCCGAGGTTGTGCGCGAGGTCGATCGTCGAGCGCACGATCACCATGTCGTTCGCGTCTTCCATCGCGGCGATGAACGTACGGTCGATCTTCATCTCGTGGACGCGCAGCTTGCGCAAGTACGCGAGCGACGAAAAGCCGGTGCCGAAGTCGTCGATCGACAGCCGCACGCCGAGCGCATGCAATTGCGCGAGCGTCTGCACGGCGCGCTGCGGGTTCTCCATGAAGCTGCTCTCGGTGATCTCGAGGCAGACGAGCTCCGCCGGCACTTTCGAGCTTTCGAGAAGCTTCGCGACGATGTTCGGCAGATCGGGGTTCTGCAGGTCGCGCACCGAGATGTTGACCGATATCTGCAATCGAATGCCGTCGGCGAGCCATTGTCCGCAGCGGCGAAGCGCCGTCTCGAGCACCCAGCGCGTGACCGTGCGCACGAATCCGGTTCGCTCGGCGAACGGCATGAACTCGATCGGCGGAACCATGCCGCGTGCCGGATGCATCCACCGCACGAGCGCTTCGACGCCCTTCGTGCGGCCGGTCGCGAGATCGATCTTCGGCTGGAAGAACACGACGAGCTCGTCGCGCTCGAGCGCGCGCCGCAGTTCGCCGAGCAGCGACAGTTGTTCCTGCCGGCTTCCGTCGTGGTCGGGATCGTAGAACGCGTACTCGGAATTGGCGGCCTTCGCCAGGTACATCGCGATGTCCGCGTGGCGAATGAGCGTCCCGGGCGTGTCGCCGTGGTCCGGGAAGCAGGCGATCCCGATGCTCGCGCCGACGTCGAGCGATTGCCCGTTGCAATCGATCGGCTGCTCCATGCAGCGCAGCACCTTGCGCACGACCTCGACGATGCGTTCCTCGTTGCCGGTCGGGAGCAGCGCCGCGAATTCATCGCCGCCGAGGCGTGCGACCGTATCCGATTCGCGCAGCGCGGCGCGAAGCCGCGTGCCGACTTCGCGCAGCACGTCGTCGCCGATCGCGTGGCCGAGCGTGTCGTTGATGTGCTTGAAGCGGTCGAGGTCCATCATCATCACGGTGAGCGGCGCGCCGTTGCGCCGCGCGGCATGGACTGCCTGCTGCAGGCGATCGTTGAAGAGCGCGCGGTTCGGCAGTCCCGTCAGCCGATCCTCGTACGCGAGGCGCAGGATTTCCCGCTCGTGCGCGGCGATGCCCTCGCGCATGTGGTTGAAGCTGTCGGCGAGGGCGCGGATTTCGTCGGTGCCCTCGAGGTCGAGCTTGTCCGAGTAGTCGCCGTTGCGAATGCGCGCAGCGCTTTCGGTCAGGCGATTGAGCGGCCGCGTGATGCTGCGCGCGATGAAGTAGCTGCCGATCATCGACGCGGCGAGCGACAGCGCGGCGAGGCCGATCAGCAGCACGCGCAGGTGATCGAAGCGCAGGAGCGCGTCGCGGACCGATCGCTGCAGCACCGCGACGATGCGCGCGCCGCCATCGGACGCGAGCGTGATGACGCGGCTCTGGAATTCGCCGTCGTCGGCAATCGCGTCGTCGCGCGATGACGAGCGCGGCGGCGGATCGCGAAGCCGCGCGACGAGCGTTTGACGGCTGCCCGTCGGCAGCGTCGACGCAAGCACGCGCCAGCGGCCGTTCTGATCCTGTGCGGCGAAGGAAACGTCGAGCGTGGTCAGGTTCTCGAGATCGCGTGCGAGCGAATCGTCGATGACGAAGCCGATCGCGACCCACGCGATCGGCAGCGGCGCCTTCACCGGCACGACGACCAGTTGCTGCGGGCGCCCGTTGATGATGACGATCGATGAAGCCTCGCCGCTGTCCTGCGCCCGCGCGACGAGATCGGGATAGGCGAAGCGCGCCGACGCGTCGGGCGGCGCGAGCGTATCAGCGACGACGCGGCCGTCCGGGGCAATCAGCTGCATGACGTCCGCGTGGATGCGCGCGCCGTGATTGCGAAGCGCCGACTCGATCGTGCGCTCGTCGCTCGTCGCGATCGCCTGGCGGAACGCGAAGTCGGATGCGAGCACCATTGCGCTTTGCGTGAGTCGCGCCCGATTGTGCTCGAGCGAGCGCTGGAAGATCCGCTCGCCGGTTGCGAGTTCCTCCTTGATGATGCCCTGCGCATTGCGCGAATTCGCCGCGTTGACGAGCAGGAACGCCGCGCCCTGCACGATCGTCAGCAGCACGACGAAGAAGATGATGATGCGGGTGCGAAGGCGTCGCATGCGGGGTCCCTCGCTCGTCACCATGGCGCGATGCGATGCCCGTCGCAATCGGGCGGGCGCGATGAAGCACGATGGACGAGGCACATGCGACGAAAGAGCAGCAAGGCGGTTAAGCGCCGACTAAGCAAGAGCCGCACCATGGCGCGGCGACAGGCGAAGGCGCCCGACGTGCGGAAACACGAACGGTCGATTTCGTGTCTCCGTCGGCCGGCGACATCTTGTCGTCGACAGGTTGCGCGGCCGCCTGTGCAGCTGGAAACGCGCGCGATCGTTCAGATTTCGCGGGGAAAGCTCTTGTGCAGAAGGCGCGAGAGCGCGCGGTCCGCGAGCACGACGCCGTTCGTCTGGCAGCGCGGACAGTAGTTGCATTCGTTCTCGGCGTAGACGATTCGCTGGACGGGCGTGCCGCAGACGGGGCACGCCTGTCGGAATTTGCCGTGCACCGCCATTTCCGGGCGAAAGGCGGTGACCTTCTCCGGGAACGCGATGCCCGTTTGCGCCCGCAGCCGCTGCGTCCATTCGCGCAGCACGTCGCGAGTCGCCGCGTAGAGGCGTGCGATCGCGTCGTCGTCGAGCTTCGCGGTTTGCGCGAGCGGCGAAAGCTTCGCGCGATGCAGGATCTCGTCCGAATAGGCGTTGCCGATCCCGCTCAGTATTCGCGGATCGGTCAGTGCGCGCTTCAGCGTGTGGTTCTCCGCGCGAATGCGTACCGCGAACGATCGCGCATCGAGCGCGTCGATTTCGACGCCGCCGGCACCGAGCGCGGCGAGCGCCTCGTCGCCTTGCACGACGTGCAGCGATGCGCGGCGCCTGGTCCCCGCTTCGGTCATGGCGAGCGTCCCGTTGTCGAACGCGAGTGTCGCGAGCGTGATGCGTGCAGGCGGCGCTCGGCCGTTCTCGAGCCAGCGCAACCGGCCGGCGATCATCAGGTGCATCACGAGATGCAGCGAATCGGGAAAGTCGATCGCGATGCGCTTCGCCTGCCGTCGCACGCCGACGACGGTCCGGCCTTCGATCGCCGCAAGCGGCGGATCGACGGTGCGCAACACGAACGGATTGCGAACGCTCGCCTTGCGCAGCACCTGCCCACGCATGCGCGCAGCGAGCGCTTCGACGTAGATCTCGAGGTCAGGAAGCTCGGGCATCGGACGTACAGGTGTCGGTCGTCTACCGACAGGATGTTACGGCGATCACCGACTGCCGAATCCGATGCCGTGCGACATCATGGCACTTTGAACGATGGAGGCAGTGCCATGCCTACGAAGTGGTCAGCGCCGCTGGCGCTCGGGATCTTCCTTTTGGGTACCACGGCCGTGCTCGCGCAACCGGTTCGTGCAGCGCCAGGTTACGGGGGCGTCGACTACCTGAACGGCGGCATCGGTTCCGAGCAGGCCGACCGGATGCGCGCGATGAGCAGCGATTACCCGGTGCAGATGACGTTCGCCGAGCGCAACCAGGACATGAACGAGTTCGTTGCCGACGTGCATCTGCGCGTCACGAACGAGCGCGGAAACGTCGTCGTCGACCTGCCCGACCAGGGGCCGATCTTCCTGCTGCAGGTGCCGCCCGGCGCCTATACGGTGGAAGCGGCGCATCAGGGCGACGTGAAGGCGCAACGTTTCGACGTCGCGCCGGGCCGCCACGACCGCCTCGGCTTCGAGTGGTGATTGAGCCGCTCAACTGCGGCCGCGATTGGCCGCGATCCGCAGCCGCAGCGCGTTGAGCTTGATGAAACCGGCGGCGTCCTTCTGGTCGTAAGCGCCAGCGTCGTCGTCGAACGTGGAGATCTTCGCGTCGAACAGCGAATCGTGCGGCGACGAGCGTCCGACGCACATCACGGTTCCCTTGTAGAGCTTGATGCGGACGTTTCCATTGACCGGCGCCTGCGACGCGTCGATCAATCCCTGCAGCAGCCTGCGCTCGGGGCTGAACCAGTAGCCGTTGTAGATGAGGCGCGCGTAACGCGGCGCGAGGTCGTCCTTCAGCGCGACGACTTCGCGGTCGAGCGTGATCGACTCCATCGCGCGGTGCGCCTTCAGCATGATGGTGCCGCCCGGCGTTTCATAACAGCCGCGCGACTTCATGCCGACGTAGCGGTTCTCGACGATGTCGAGACGGCCGACGCCATGGCGCCCGCCGATCTCGTTCAATGCAGCGAGCACGCGCGCCGGCGTCATCTCCACGTCGTCGATCGCGACGATGTCGCCGTGACGATACGCGAGGTCGACCACTTGCGGCGTATCGGGCGCCTTCTCGGGTGACACCGTCATCCGCCACATCGACTCCTCGGGCACCGTCTCCGGATCCTCGAGCACGCCGCCCTCGTAGCTGATGTGCAGCAGGTTCGCGTCCATCGAATAGGGCGCCGCGCCCGCCCGCTTTTGGAAATCCACGGGAATCGCGTGCCGGTCGGCATAGGCGAGCAGCTTTTCGCGCGACAGCAGGTCCCATTCGCGCCACGGCGCGATGATGCGGATGTTCGGCGCGAGCGCGTACGCGCCGAGTTCGAAGCGCACCTGGTCGTTGCCCTTGCCGGTTGCGCCGTGTGCGACCGCGTCGGCGCCCGACGCCTTCGCGATTTCGACCAGGCGTTTCGCGATCAGCGGTCGCGCGATCGACGTGCCGAGCAGGTATTCGCCCTCGTAGACCGCGTTGGCGCGGAACATCGGGAACACGAAGTCGCGGACGAATTCCTCGCGCAGATCCTCGATGTGGATGTTCCGCTCGGCGATGCCGAGCTTGCGCGCCTTCTGCCGTGCGGGCTCGACCTCCTCCCCCTGCCCGATGTCGGCCGTGAACGTCACGACTTCGCAGCCGTACGTGTCCTGCAGCCACTTGAGGATCACCGACGTGTCGAGCCCGCCGGAATAGGCGAGCACGACCTTGCGCGGCGCGGCCGCGGCCGATGGCGAGGGTGAGGAAGCGGCGCCTTCGTGTGCCGGCCTTGCGTCGTGCATCGACGTGTCCATGTTCAGTCGACCTTCAGTCCGACCTTCTTGATGACGGGCGCCCACTTCATCGCCTCGCCGTGAATCAGCGCACCGAACGCCTCGGGCGTGCCGCCGATCAGGTCGAAGCCGAAGCCGTGCATCTTCTGCGCGACGTCGGGCTCCTTCAGGATCGCGTTGATTTCGGTGTTGAGTCGCGCAATGATCGGCTTCGGCGTTTGCGCCGGCACCAGCACGCCGTTCCAGGCGAGCGCTTCGAAGCCCGGATAGCCCGATTCGGCGATCGTCGGCAGATCGGGCAGAAGCGGGAAGCGCTTGGCCGTGGTGACCGCGAGCGCGCGCAGTTTGCCGGCGTTGATCATCGCCTGCAGCGGTTGCATGACGGCGAACAGCATCTGCGTCTCGTTCTGGATCGTCGCGGTGACGGCAGGCGGCGAGCCGTTGAACGGCACGTGCACGGCGTCGAATCCGGCGACGCTCTTGAAGAGCTCCATGTTGAGGTGCGACGAGCTGCCGTTGCCGACCGACGCGTAATTGAGCCTGCCGGGGTTGGCCTTCGCGTATGCGACCAGTTCCTGCACCGAATGCACGGGCAGCGACGCGTTGACGGCGAGCACATTCGGCTGGCTCGACGTGATGATGACGGGCGCCAGATCCTTCTCGACGTTGTACGGAAGCTTCTGCATCAGCGGCGCGAACGCCAGCGGCCCGTTGAACGCGAGCACCATCGTGTAGCCGTCCGGCGCCGCATGGGCGACCTCGGCCGTCGCGAGTGTGCCGCCGGCGGCCGGCTTGTTCTCGACGACGACCGGCTGGCCCAGTCGATCTTTCAGCTTGTCGGCGATTGCTCGGCCAAGCACGTCGATCGAACTGCCGGCAGGCGCCGACATGACGAACTTGATCGGACGCTCGGGCCAGGTCTGCGCCGTTGCGAGCGGCGTGATCGTCAACGCGAGAAGTGCGGCTGCCAATCTGCTGAACATCGTTTGCTCCGTTACCGTTGAACCATAAGCAGGGTCGGAGACGACTTTCGCCAGCAGCGCGGCGCGCGCCCCGATCGATCAGGAAAGCCGTCTCCGACCCTGCTTATCTTCGAAAAGTCTGACCCTATTTATCGACCTTGCCACAGACGAGGTACTCGAGCAGCGCCTTTTGCGTATGCAGGCGGTTCTCCGCCTCGTCCCACACGACGCTCTGCGGACCTTCGAGCACGTCGGCCGACACCTCCTCGCCGCGGTGAGCGGGGAGGCAGTGCATGAAAAGCGCATCGGGGCGCGCCCGCTGCATCATCGTCGCGTCGACCTGCCACATCGCGAACGCTTCCTTGCGCGCCTCGTTCTCGGCCTCGAAGCCCATGCTCGTCCAGACGTCGGTCGTCACGACGTCGGCCCCTTCGCAGGCGGCCTCGGGATCCTCGAATGCGACGCAATGGCGCGGATCGTACGCGTCCGTCGGCAGCTCGTAGCCGGGCGGTGTCGATACGTGCACGTTGAAGCCGAAGATCGCCGCGGCCTGCAGCCACGTCGCGCACATGTTGTTCGCATCGCCGATCCACGCGACGGTTCGTCCCTCGATCGAGCCGCGATGCTCGACGTACGTGTAGACGTCGGCGAGGATCTGGCACGGGTGATACTCGTTGGTGAGGCCGTTGATGACCGGCACGTGCGAATACGCGGCGAAGCGCTCGATCAGCGCCTGCTCGAATGTGCGGATCATCACGACGTCGACCATCCGCGAAACGACGCGCGCCACGTCCTCGATCGGCTCGCCGCGGGACAGCTGCGTGTCGCCGCGCGTCAGGTTGATCGCAATGCCGCCCAGCTGGTTCATGCCGGCCTCGAACGACACGCGCGTGCGTGTCGACGCCTTCTCGAACACCATCGCGAGCGTGCGGTCCTTGAGCGGCTGGTAGATCTCGTAGCGCTTGAAGCGCTCCTTGATCCAGCGCGTGCGCTCGAACAGGTAATCGAACTCGGCGTGCGAGAAGTCGCGAAACTGCAGGAAGTGCCGGGGCTCGGAATCGGCCATCGCCACGCCGGCGAGCCTCGGTGGCCGCCGACCTTCAGCAAATCGAAAATGGTAACACGCGGCACCTTCCGCGCCGGTTCAGCGCGCCGCGACGTGGATGCGATTGCGGCCGGCATCCTTCGCCTCGTACAACGCGCGATCGGCCGCCGCGAGCAGATCGCCGAGCGTCGTTCCTTTGTGGCCGAGCGCCGCGATGCCGGCCGAGAACGTGAAGCCGCCGAGTGTCGAGCCGTTCCACGACACGCGCAGATCCGAAAGCCGTGCCGCGAGGCTCGCGAGCGCGCGCTCCGCACCGTCGCTGTCGGCATCCGGCAGGACGACGCAGAACTCCTCGCCACCATAGCGGCAGACGATGTCCGCCGGACGCAGCGACATTGGCAGCACGCGGCCGATCTCGCGCAGCACGACGTCGCCGGCCGGGTGTCCGTGCCGGTCGTTGACGAGCTTGAAATGGTCGAGGTCCAGCAATGCGAGCGAAAGCCGCGCGTTGCGACGCTCGGCCGAGGTGATCAGACCCGGTGTCACCGAATCGAGGTAGCGGCGGTTGAAAAGCTGGGTCAGCGGATCGCGGACCGCCTCGACGGCGAGTTGCGCCTGCAGCGCCTCGACCTGGATCATCTTGTGCGACAGATCAGCGTTGACTCGCGCAAGCTCCTCGTTCAGCCGCTGCATTTCGCGCTGCTGCGCGAGCGCGCGGTCGCGCTCGTCGCGTGCGTGCGCGAGCGCGTGCTCGACCCGCAGCAGGTAGTACTTCGCGCTCGCGCGATGCGAAAGGCGCTGTGTTTCCGCGGCGAGGAGCTTCCGCGCGGACGTGTAGGCCGCCTCGAAATCGCGCGCCTCGGCGTGGCGTTCGGCAAGCCGTGCCCACGCCTTGCATTCGCCGGGCAGATAACCGCGCGCAGCCGCAACTTCCGCGGCAATCGACAGTCGCGAGACCGCGTCGTCGTCGCGACGCGCATCGGCGACCACGGCGTCCGCCCAGCGGGCGTGTGCCTCGTTGAAGCCGACCGGAAAGTCGGCGAGGATCGCGCGGGCAAGATCGGCGCAGCGGACCGCGTCGTCGATGCGGCCATGGCGCGCGTAGAGCTCGGCGGCGATCGACAGGTAATGGTTCTGCGACGTGCGCAGGTTTTTCGCTGCCGCGTCGTCCAGCATTGCGTCGACGAGATCGAGCGCGCGCCGATGGTCGTCGAGCCCGGTCAGCGCTTCGGCGAGGTTCGAGCGCGCGAAGAGCACGAGCTGCGGATTGTCGAAATGCTCGAGCTCGGCGAGGGCACCTTCCGCGACTTCACGGGCGGGCGCGTAGTCGCCGACCGTGACGAGCGCGGCGGCGAGGTTGGACATCACCGCGGGATGCTGCGGCGAGCGCTCGACGCTGCGCAGGCTTTCGAGCGCTTCGTACAGATAGCGGATCGCCTCGTCCAGGCGATCGGTGAAGTAGTAGGCGGCGCCGAGGGCGTTCAGCAGCCAGAAGCGATCCTGTGGCGGCAGCGCCTGCCGCGCTTCCGGATACAGCGCGAGCAACTGCTCGCGCGCGCTCGCCGCCGCCCGCTCGACGATTGCGAGCCGGGCATTGCCGATGCCCGCGAGCAGTTCGCCGCGGCGATCGCCGGCTTCGGCGAAGGCACGCTGCGCATCGCTCAGGAAGGAGCGCGCGTGGGCCGGCGTTCCGGTGAAGAAGAGGTGATGGAATGCAACCGTCAGCGCCCACCATCCGCGCACGACTGCCGATTGGCTCGCGTCCTGGGCGAGCAGTGCCTGCGCCTGGGCGGCGGTTGCTGCCGGGTCGCGGAAATGGCGCTCCCAGAGATCGACGGCATCGCGCGCTGGCGGTTGTGTCACGATGCTATCGTCCGCTGATACACGCCATGGACGCGCCGGTTGCCGATCTCGTGATCTGGGGTATCACCGATGCCGGGCGGACGTTTCGCCCGAGCGACTGGGCCGAACGGCTCGCCGGGTGCACGTCGGCATTCGGCTACGACCAGAAGCTCGTCTACTCGCCGCTCGTCGAGCCTGTCAGCGTGCATGGCATCAAGGCGCTCGTCGTGGGCCACGAGCTTGCAACGCTCGAGCCGCGGCTCTTCCAGTTCTTCCAGAATTTCGCGCGCGACAACGCGCTTCACGTCGACCGCGTGGAGAACGCGCTCGCGATGCCCGAGGCGCTCGTCGAGCCGCACGCGGCGAGGCGGGACGAGCCGAAGGAGCCTGTATGAGCGGTGGATGGTCGCCCGGCGGGATCAGGCTTCGCGCTTTGCACTCCACAATTCCTATTCCCCGAAACGACAAGGGCGCCCCGCGGGACGCCCTGTTCGCCAATGCATCGACAATGCGCTACGCGAGCGCCTTGATCGCCTGCGCAAGCCGCGACTTCGTGCGCGAGGCGAGATTCTTGTGCACGATCCGCTTGTCGGCGATGCGATCGATCACCGCCTGCGATTCGCGCAACGTTGCCGCGGCAGCGGCCTTGTCGCCGGCCGCAATCGCCTTCTTGACCTTCTTGACCGCGGTGCGAAGCGCCGATTTCTGGCTGGCGTTGCGCTGGCGGGTCGTCTCCGCCTGCCGCGCGCGCTTGCGCGCCTGTGCCGTGTTCGCCATCTTGCTTCGATTCCTGATTCAGGGAAACGGAGCATAATACGCGAGTTTCGCGTCGCGAACAAGGCTCTCCCGCAAGCTTCCGAATTGAATCTCCTTCGCACCCTCACGACGGTGAGCGGCATGACGCTCCTGTCGCGCATCACGGGGCTTCTGCGCGAAACGCTCAAGGCGACCATCTTCGGCGCCGGCCTGCAGATGGACGCGTTCGAGGCCGCATTCCGGCTTCCGAACCTGTTGCGGCGCCTCTTCGCGGAAGGCGCGTTCTCGCAGGCGTTCGTGCCGATCCTCGCCGAATACCGGCGCAAGCGCGGCATCGACGCGACGCGCGCGCTCGTCGGCAACGTCGGCACGCTGCTCGCCGTCGTCCTGATCGGCTTGTCGATCGTCGGCTCGCTCGCCGCGCCGTGGCTCGTCTACCTGCTCGCCGGCGGCTTCTCCCGCACGCCGGGAAAGGTCGAGCTGACCGCCGAGATGATCAGGATATGCTTCCCGTACATCCTGTTCGTCTCGCTCGTCTCGCTGGCCGGCGGCGTGCTGAACGTCTTTCGCCGCTTCGCGATTCCCGCGTTCACGCCGGTATTGCTCAACGTGTCGATCATCGGCGCGGCAATTCTGCTCGCGCGATTCGTCGATCCGCCGATCGTCGCGCTCGCGATCGGCGTCGCGATCGGTGGCCTCGCGCAGCTCGTTCTG
>DATNGN010000053.1:0-52479 GCA_035605875.1 Casimicrobiaceae bacterium | reverse complement strand
GCCGAGCGCGGCGTCGTGTTCCAGAAGCATGCGCTGATGCCCTGGCTCAACGTCGTCGAGAACGTCGAGTTCGGACTGCGGATGCGCGGCGTGCCTCGCTCGCAGCGGCGGGCCGCGGCGATCGACAAGCTGAAGCTCGTCGGCCTCGAGAAATTCGCGCGCTACCCTGTCTACCAGATTTCCGGTGGCATGCAGCAGCGGGTGGGCCTCGCGCGAGCGCTCGCAAGCGACCCTGAAGTCATGCTGATGGACGAGCCGCTCGGCGCGCTCGATGCCCTGACGCGCGAGCAGATCCAGGAGCTGATCCTCTGCCTGTGGCAGGCGACGCGCAAGATGTTCTTCTTCATCACGCACAGCGTCGAGGAAGCGCTGTTCCTCGCGACGGATCTCATCGTGATGACGCCGTCGCCGGGGCGCATCGCACATCGCTACAAGGTGGATTTCGGTCGCCGGTTCGTCGACTGCCGCGACGCGCGCAAGGTGAAGGCGGATCCGCAGTTCATCGCGCTGCGCGAGGAAGTGCTGCAGCTCATCCACTCGACGCTGCCCGGCGACGAGCGCGAGGCGGCCTAGATGAAACATCCGCCATGCTCGCTCGACTGACGTGAGCACGATCCCGAACGCCCCAGTGGCGCCGCCCGATGTGGTCGTCGTCGACGAAGACGTCGGCGCGGCGGCGACGCGACCGACCCCTGGCGCGGACGATGGCATCCGCGCCATCAAGGGCTACAGCGTCCCCGGCGAAGGACCGAGCACGCTGATCAGCGTCGTCACGGTGCTTGCGCTGCTCGTGCTGTGGTGGGTGGCGACGCATATGGGCTGGATCAAGGACCTGTTCCTGCCCACGCCCGAGAAGATCTTCACGAGCTTCGGCGAGGCGTGGCGTGGCGACATCCAGGGCGGCAAGCCGCTGACCGAGCATTTCTGGTGGAGCCTCTACCGCGTTTTCGCGGCGTTCGTGCTGGCCGTCGTCACGGCGGTGCCTGTCGGCATCGCGATGGGGGTCTCGCGGATCGCGCGCGGCATCTTCGATCCGCCAATCGAGTTCTATCGGCCGCTGCCGCCGCTCGCGTACCTGCCGCTGATCGTGATCTGGTTCGGCATCGACGAGACGGCCAAGATCGTGCTGATCTACCTTGCCTGCTTCGCGCCGCTCGCCATGGCAGCGCGCGCCGGCGTGCGCAGCGTCACGATCGAGCAGATCAACGCCGCCTATTCGATGGGCGCATCGAAGTGGCAGGTGATCTGGCACGTCGTCATTCCCGCGGCGATGCCCGAGATCATGACCGGGATGCGCATCGCGATCGGCTTCGGCTGGACGACGCTCGTCGCGGCGGAAATGGTGGCGGCGACCGTCGGCCTCGGACAAATGGTGCTGAACGCGTCGAACTTCCTGCGCACCGACATCGTGATCATGGGCATCATCGTGATCGGCGTCGTCGCATATCTGTTCGACCTGCTGATGCGTTACGTCGAACATCTCGTGGTTCCGTGGAAGGGCAAGGTCTGATTCCCGGTTCGCGCGTCCTGCGCGCATCGTCGTGCCGCCGATCGCGCTGAAGCTCTTGCCGTTTCTCGCCTGGCGCAACCGGGTCGGCCGCGCGACGCTGCGCGCCGACCTGCTCGCCGGCCTCGTCGGCGCGGTGATGGTGCTGCCGCAGGGCGTCGCGTACGCGACGCTCGCGGGGATGCCGCCCGAATACGGTCTCTACGGCTCGATGCTGCCCGCGATCGTCGGCGCGCTTTGGGGCTCGTCATGGCACCTGATGTCGGGCCCGACGAATGCGACGTCGCTGATGGTGTTCGCGACGGTCAGTGCGATCGCGGTGCCGTTCTCGCCGACGTACGTAGCGATCGTGCTCACGCTGAACCTGATGGTCGGCATCATCAAGTTCGGCCTCGGCGTCGCACGGCTCGGCTCGCTCGTGAACTTCATCTCGACGTCCGTCGTGATCGGCTTCACCGCGGGTGCCGGGCTTCTGATCATCGGCGCGCAACTGCGTAACTTCTTCGGCATCGACGTGCCGCAACAGCCGAGCTTCATCGCGGGCTTGCGCGATTTCGCGACGCACGTGGGGGCGACCGACCCGTGGGTGCTTGGCGTCGGCATGTTCACGCTCGTCGCGTCGATCGTCGGCCGCAAGGCGCTGCCGCAGGTGCCCTACATGCTGACGGGCATCGTCGCCGGCGCGCTCTTCGCATGGGCACTCTCGCTGGCCGGCCTCGCGCACGTGCCGACGATTGGCGCCCTGCCATCCGCCGTACCGCCGCTGTCGATGCCCGAGATGTCGCTGCACACATGGCAGGCGCTGGCGCCGATCGCGCTCGCGCTCACGGTGATCGGTCTGTCGGAAGCGATCTCGAGCGCGCGCGCCGTTGCCCTCCGCTCGGGCCAGCGCATCGACGGCAACCAGGAATTCATCGGACAGGGCCTTGCGAACATCGTCGGCGCGTTTACGTCGAGCTATCCGACGTCGGGCTCGTTCAACCGGACCGGCGCGAATTTCGACGCCGGTGCGCGCACGCCGCTCGCCTGCGTGTTCTCCGGCGTCCTGCTGCTCGCGATCCTGCTGCTCGTGCGTCCGCTCGCCGGCTACCTGCCGGTCGCGTCGATGGCGGCGGTGCTCTTCATCGTCGCCCTCGGACTGATCGACGTGGATGCGATGCGCCGCGTCTGGCGCACGAGCCGAGCCGATGCGCTGACGCTCGCGATCACGTTCGTGGCGACGCTGACGATCCGCCTGGAAGTCGCGATTCTCGTCGGCGTCCTCGCGTCGCTGCTCGTCTATCTCAATTGGGCGACGCACCCGCTCATGCTGCGCGTCGCGCCCGATCCATCGCAGCAGCGACGCTTTCGACGTACGAGCGCCGACACGCCGCTCTGCCCGCAGCTCGACATGCTGCGCATCGAAGGCGCGCTGTTCTTCGGTTCCGTCGAGCATATCCGCGACGAGATCGAAGCCGCGCGCGCGCAACGTCCTTCCGCGCGTCACGTGCTGCTCATCGGCAGCGACGTGAACCTGATCGACACCGCGGGCGCCGAACTCCTCGCGAACCTCGCGCGGCAATTGCGCGATGGCGGCGGCGAGCTGTATTTGTGCAAGATGCGAGCTGAAGTTTTCGCGTTGCTCGAACGCGGCGGCTACCTGGACGCAATCGGCCGCGATCGCGTGTTCGCGACGAAAGACAAGGCAGTGGCGTCCATCTACGCGAAGCTCGACGCGGCGAAATGCGCGGCCTGCCGTTCGCGCATCTTCGACGAGTGCGAACGGGTGCTGCCCGATGGAAGCCCGCGGGACAGGCCGCGGCCGGAGTTGACGCTGATTTCGGACGGCGGCTGACGGCGCTGCCGGACAAAGTCACGCGCGCGTCGCGGTGCGCGTTCGGCGGCCAGGTGCTCGCGCTCGAGCTCAACGTGCTGATCTCGAACGCCGGCAAGCTGCCGGCCGGACTGGGATCGTACGTGCTGCCGAGCGGCCCCGCCGCGGGCAAGACGGTGAGCCAGGTGCTGGCCGACGCGAACAAGGCGCTCGGTGGCTGCGGCCTGCCGTCCTACGTGACGACGATCTCGGGTCTCAATAGCATCGTGGACTCGATCAACAACATGTTCGACTAAGCGCGCACGTCGCAGAAAAATCGGCCCCGGCTGTCGCGCAGCCGGGGCCGATTCATTTCGAGCAAGCTGAAGCGTTCTCAGGTGATGCCGAGCGCGGACGGAAGCGGCGCACCCGTCGGCGTGGGGACCGCGGCGACGTCGTGCGCGAACAGCAGATCGGGCTTGATCTCGATCAGCCGCTTCTCGCCGAACGACTTCGAATCGATGATCCGGAAAGCCTCGCCGAGCAATCCGTCGACGTTCTGGCGCACCATCAGGAGCGGGAAGCTCAGGACGCTCGCAAAAGGATCCCAGTCGTAGCAGCCGAACGCGCACCGGGCGAGGTCGTCGGCGGGCAGCGTCTTGAGAAAGCGCACGACGCCTTCGAGCGCGATCGTCGAGTTGATGAAGAGCGCCCGCGGCAGGCCGCCGATGCGCGCGTGGAGCGAGCGTACGGCCGCTTCCGCGAGCGCAGCTTCGTACCCGCACGCGTCGATCTGCTCGGCGTCGACCTGGCCGAAGCGGGTCGTGACGACGTCGGCAAAGCCTTCCATTCGTCGTCTCGTCGCATAGTCGGTGGCGATGCCGCCGACGAAATAGGCCTTGTTGCGCAGCCGCGACCGCGTCGGGCTGGAACGGTCGATCAGCGCCTGCGTCAGTTGCTGCGCGCCCCAGTAGTTGTCGCTGATGACGGACGTCGCTCGCGTGCCCGGCAGGTCGACGTTGACGTGCGCGACGCCGTGGCGCCGGCATTCGCGGCTCACCGAATCGGGATCGGTCGCACCGGCAACGACGAGATATTCGATCCGGTACGAGATCAGCGTGCGCACGGTCTCGAGCTCCAGTGCCGGATCGCGCAACGTGCTGACGACGATCGGATACCAGTGCCGCTCGCGCGCAAGCCGCTCGAAGGCCTGCGACATGCAGCTGAAGAAGCGGTTGTCGTGCATCGGGATGATCATGCCGATCAGGCCCGAACGGCTCTTGCGCAGGCCGCTCGCCTGCCGGTTGACCGTGTACCGCTGCGCGGCTGCCAGTCGTGCGACCTTTTTCGCCGTGGCCTCGGCGATGCGCCGCGCCTTCCAGTTCCCGCTCAGCACGGCGCTCACCGTCGACGCCGATACCCCGGCGAGCTCGGCGAGATCGTAGATCGTCGATTTGCGTTTGCGCATGCCCGGGTCGCGCGTTGGAGGTCACGGATTCTTGCACGATATCCCCCGCTTGCGCCGCCGCGCCCGGCTTGGCACAATCGATTGTGCAGCAGCGCCGCCGTATCAGGTGCGAAAGGAGGACGCAGCGTGGCAAGCAGGCGGGCCGAACGGCCGAACATCGTGTTCATCCTGAGCGACGATCAGGGCGCGTGGGCGCTCGGCTGCGCGGGCAATCCCGAGATCCGCACGCCGACCCTCGACCGGCTCGCGCAAAACGGCATTCGCTTCGACAACTTCTTCTGCACGTCACCGGTCTGCTCGCCCGCGCGTGCGTCGCTTCTGACCGGCGACATTCCGTCGCGCCATGGCGTGCACGACTGGATCCGCGCCGGCAGCGTCGGCGAGACACGCGTCGACTACCTCGCGGGGCAGACGCTCGTCACCGACGTGCTCGCCGCGAACGGCTATCGCTGCGGCCTCGTCGGCAAATGGCATCTCGGCGCGAGCGATGTGCCGCGGCCGAGCTTCGTCAAATGGTTCGCGCATCAATCGGGGATGGGCCCGTACTACGACGCGCCGATGATCGACCACGACCGGTCGGTCACTGTCGACGGCTACCTGTCCGATGCACTGTCCGACGTCGCGCGCAAATTCATTCGCGACGAAACGAAACGAGACGAGCCGTTCTGGCTGTCGCTGTGCTTCACCGCCCCGCACTATCCGTGGATCGACTGCCATCCGAAGGCGTTCACCGATCTCTACCGCGACTGCAGCTTCGCGTCGTGTCCCGACGAGCCGCCGCATCCGTGGTTCACCGGCGGCAAGCCGGCGATCGAGAAAGGACGCAAGGAACGGCGCCAGAGCCTGGTCGGCTATTTCGCGGCCGTGAGCGCGATGGATTCGGCGATCGGCCGCGTGCTCGGCGAGCTCGACGCGCAGGGCCTGACCGAGAGCACGCTCGTCGTGTTCATGAGCGACAACGGAATGAACCTCGGCCATCACGGCATCTGGGGCAAGGGTAACGGCACGCGGCCGCAGAACATGTACGACACGTCGGTCAAGGTGCCGTGCATCGCGTCGCAGCCACAGCGCATTGCGACGGGACGCGTCAGCGATACGCTGGTCAGCGGCTACGACGTCTTTCCGACGCTGCTCGATTACGCCGGCGTCACGCACGTGCCGGCGCGCCGCAAGCCGGGCCGCAGCTTCAGGGCGGTCCTCGAAGGTCGCGACGCAGTCGTCGACGCGCCGATCGTCGTCTACGACGAATACGGGCCGGTGCGCATGGTGCGCACCCGCGAGTGGAAATACGTGCACCGCTATCCCGACGGGCCGCACGAGCTCTTCGACCTGCGCACCGATCCCGGCGAGCGCACGAATCGCATCGACGATGCGAACGTGAGCGCAACGGTGGCGAACCTGCGCGGGCAGCTCGAGGACTGGTTCGACGTCTACGTCGACCCGCTGCGCGACGGCGTCGACAAGGGTGTCACCGGCTGCGGCCAGCTCGGTCTCGTCGAGCGTGCGACGCCAGCGCAGCCGATGTTCGCCGACTCGCATCTCGTCGGCGCCGACTGGGATCTATGGATCGCGACCGGCAGCGGCAAGGCGGCCTGAAGCGGCCGGGGACCATGCGACGCGGGCACCGGAGAAAGGATTCGACATGACCACCGACACGCGGATGACGGCCATCGTCTGCCACGCGCCGAAGGACTACCGCGTCGAGAAGGTATCGCGTCCTCGTGCCGGGCGACGCGAGATGGTGATTCGCATCGGTGCCTGCGGCATCTGCGCGAGCGACTGCAAGTGCTGGTCGGGCGCGAAGATGTTCTGGGGCGGCAACGGCACCGCATCGTGGGTGAAGGCGCCGGTCGTTCCGGGCCACGAGTTCTTCGGCTACGTCCAGGAACTCGGTGAGGACGCTGCCGCGCACTTCGACGTCGCGGTCGGCGATCGCGTCATCGCCGAGCAGATCGTGCCGTGCGAGAAGTGCCGCTACTGCCGCTCGGGCAAGTACTGGATGTGCGAGGTGCACAACATCTTCGGCTTCCAGCGCGAAGTGGCCGATGGCGGCATGGCGCAGTACATGCGCATTCCGCCCACCGCGATCGTGCACAAGATCCCGCCCGAGCTGCCGCTCGAGGACGCGGCGATCATCGAGCCGCTCGCCTGCGCGATCCACGCGGTGACGCGCGGCGACATCCAGTTGGACGACGTCGTCGTCATCGCCGGCGCGGGCCCGATCGGACTGATGATGGTGCAGGTCGCGAAGCTCAAGACGCCGCGCAAGCTCGTCGTCATCGACATGGTCGACGAGCGCCTCGCGCTCGCCCGCCGCTACGGTGCCGACGTGACCATCGATCCGAAGAACGATGACGCGCTCGCGGTCGTCAAGGGCCTCACCTCCGGTTATGGATGCGACGTCTACATCGAGGCGACCGGCTCACCGTCGGGCGCGACGCAGGGACTCGAGCTGATCCGCAAGCTCGGGCGCTTCGTCGAATTCTCCGTGTTCGGCAAGGACACGACCGCCGACTGGTCGATCATCGGCGATCGCAAGGAACTCGACGTGCGCGGCGCGCACCTCGGACCGTACTGCTATCCGATCGCGATCGACCTGCTGTCGCGCGGTCTCGTCACGTCGAAGGGCATCGTCACGCACGATTACCCGCTCGAGCGATGGGACGAGGCGATCGAGGTCGCAAACTCGCTCGATTCGATCAAGGTGCTGATGAAACCGTAGCTGGCAGTCTTACCACGGCATTCGCCGTCGACCCACCAAGGAGGAGTCATGAATCGTCTGCGCCGTACGCTCGTCGCCTTGAGCGCATCGTTCGCGCTCGTCGCCGCATTGCCGGGAACCGCAGAGGCCGCGGAGCAGCCCGGCAAGGGCATCACGATCAACATCGGCTATTTCCCGGTGGTCTCGCCGGTGCCGATCATGCGCGCGCAGCACATGCTCGAGGACAAGGGCTACACGGTGAACTGGGTGCCGATCAACCAGGGTCTGCCCGGCGCGGCCAGCGCCATCGCCGCGGGCAAGCTCGACATCGCGTGGGGCAACAGCATCTCGGCCGTCGTGATCTTTTCGCAATCGCCGGATGCGGCGCAGTTCGTCGGCCAGTCGTTCGTCAACGCGAACGTCACCGTCGTCGCGAAGAACAGTTCGATCAAGAGCGCGAAGGACATCGTGCACAAGAAGGTCGTCGTGAGCGGCCTCAAGACGGCATCGACGCTCTTCTTCCAGATCGGGCTCAAGAAGGCCGGCGTCGATCCGAGCGCGAACGAATACTTCGTGTCGGGCACCGGGCCCGGCATGGTTGGCGTGCTCGATTCGGGCGGCGCCGAAGTCGTCGCCGGGTATGTGCCGTACGTCTCGGAAATGGTGCTGAAAGGCATCGGCCGCGTGCTCTTCACCGGGTCCGATGCGATCGGCCGCCCGGCACCCGGCGACGGCTTCATCGCCAGCAGCAAGTTCATCAAGGAGCATCCCGATGCGGTGAAGGACGTGCTGCGTGCGCAGTTCGCCGCAACCGACTTCATCAAGAAGAGTCCCGACCAGGCGTACAAGCAGATGGCCGAGTTCGCGAAGGTCGACGAGGCATCGGTGCGCTACTCGTTCGAGAAGGACCTGATCGGCGTGGCCGCGTCCTACGTGCCCGACGTCGAGGGCATCGTCGAGACCGAGAAGGTGGCGCAGGAGCTCGGCTTCGCGCCGAAGGGCATCGACCTGCCGTCGTTCACGCGCAAGTTCGAGAACACGACGCTCGCGAAGGAAGTGCTGGCGTCGAAGCAGTAGGAACGTGGCGACGACAGCGGACCGGATCGCACGCAACGCGGACGAGCGCCTGCCGCCGCGCGTCGTGGCGTGGCTGTTCGGTGTCGCCGGTACCGCTGTCGCACTCGTTGCGTGGATCGTGCTTTCGCGGCTGCTCGCGCACGGCGGTGGCGTCATCAACCGCCTGCCGGGGCCCGTCTCGGTCCTCCGCGAACTCGTGCACTACGCCGGCAGGGATCTCGCGCACGATCTGCTCGCGAGCCTGCACGTGTTCGCCATCGGCTGGATCGTCGGTGCGGCGAGCGCGGCGCTCGTCGGATTGATCCTCGGCCGCGCGCAGCATCTCGGCAACGTGTTCCTGCCGATCGTCGAGGCGATCCGCCCGGTATCGAGCATCGCGTGGGTGCCGCTGTCGATCGTCTGGTTCGGCTTCGGGCTCACGAGCAAGGTGTTTCTCGTCGGCCTCGCCGTGTTCCTGGTCGTCATCGTCTACGCGGTCGACGGCTCGCGCCGCGTGCCGGCCGATCTCGAACGCACGGCGACGATGCTCGGCATGGGCAAATGGCAACGCTTTCGCAGCCTGGTCCTGCCCGGCACGCTTTCCGAAGTGCTGATCGGCTCGCGCGTCGCGTTGATGTCGGGCTGGGGCACGGTGATCGTCGCCGAGCTCGTCGCCGCCGATTCGGGCCTGGGCGCGCATCTGATCGGCGTCGAGCAGAGCTACGACGTTCCGGCCGTGATGGCGACGATGATCTGCTTCGCCGCGACCGGCTTCGCGATGAATGCGGCATTCACGTTCGCCGAGCGGCGCTTGCTGCCCTGGCGACACGATCGCGAGCGCCACGATCGATGAAGCGCCACGTGCACGTCGTCATGCGCCGCATCGTTCTGCCGCTCGTCGGCGTCGCATGCGTGCTCGCCGTCTGGCAGGCGACGTTGTCGTGGTATCGGCTGCCGCCGATCGTGTTGCCGTCGCCGTGGTCGGTCGCAACGACGCTCGGCGAGCTCGTGCGCACCGTCGCGTTCTGGCACGACGTGGGCGTCAGCCTGTTCGAATTCGTGTGCGGCTATTCGATCGGTGTCGTCCTCGGCGTGGGCCTCGGCCTGCTGATGGGCGAATGGCGCCATTTCCGCATGGCGGCGACACCGGTCGTCGAATCGCTGCGCTTCGTCGTTCCGTTCGCGTGGATTCCGCTGACGATCCTCTGGTTCGGCACGAGCTACGTCGGCAAGATCTTGCTCGTCGCCTATGCGGTGTTCTTCGTGATGGTCGTGTCGACGACGCGGGCAGTGGCGCAGGTCGAGCCGACGCTGTCTCGCGTCGGCACGATGCTCGGCATGAATGCGTGGCGGCTCGCGTGGCAGGTGCACTTGCGCGCGGCCGCGCCGACGCTCGCGAGCGCTGCCCGGGCGGCCGCCGCGATCGGCTGGATCGCCGTCGTCGCCGCCGAATACATCGGCGCGAGTGCCGGACTGGGCCTCATGATCACGAACGCGGCGACGTCGTTGACGACGAGCGTCGTGATCGGCGGCATGATCGTGATCGGCATCGTGGGCGCCGGAGTCAGCGCGGCGATCGGCGCGGTGTCGCGTGCGTGGCTCGATTACCGATGACGACGAAGGCAACCGCCGCGCGCCCCGACGCTCCCTCCGGGCAGGGGGAGCGCAATGCTGCGTCACGTCCTGATGGGACTGCGAACGCAGCCGCCGGGACGCACGAGGGCGAATTCGTCGTCGATCACGTCTTCCATGGCTACATCGCAGCGGGGCGGAAGACCGAGGTGCTGAACGACGTGTCGTTTCGCATCGACCCGGGCCACGTCGCGTGCGTCGTCGGGCCATCGGGCTGCGGCAAGAGCACGTTGCTCGGTCTCGCCGCGGGGCTTCTCCGCCCATCGGGCGGCGCTCTGCGGTGGGACGGCGCGCCGGTTGCGATCGGACGCAATCCGCATCTCGGAATGGCCTTCCAGCAGCCCGGTCTCTTTCCGTGGATGTCGGTGCGCGAGAACGTCGCGATCGGTCTGCGCACGCGCGGCCAGACACGTCGCGACGCACGCCGCATCGCCGACGAGTTCCTCGCCACGGTCGGGCTCGCCGACTTCAAGGATGCGTATCCGAACCAGCTGTCCGGCGGCATGGCGCAGCGCGCCGGCATCGCGCGTGCGCTCGCGTTGCGGCCGCGATTGCTGTTGCTCGACGAGCCGTTCGCGGCGGTCGACGCGTTCACGCGCCTCAAGCTGCAGCAGGAGTTCAAGGCGCTGCTCAAGCTCGATCGGCCGACGGTGCTGTTCGTCACGCACGACGTGCCCGAGGCGATCGCGCTCGGCGACGTGATCGTCGTGATGACGCAGCGTCCGGCGTCGGTGCAGCGGATCATTCCGGTGACGCGCGAGGACCGCGATCGTGCGAGCCCCGCCTATGCGCGAAAGCTCGCGCAGACGCTCGAATGCCTCGGCGTCACGAGCGACGTTCAGGACTAGGGACGCAGCCTCATGACAGATTGCGTCATCGGCGTCGACATCGGCACGCAGAGCACGAAGGCGCTCCTGACCGACACGCGCGGCCGCATCATTGCGCAGTGCGCGAAGGGCTATCAACCGGACACGCCGCGGCCGTTATGGGCGGAGCAATGGCCGCAAGTGTGGCTCGATGCCGTGCTCGACGCGATCGCGGGCTGCGTCGCGAAAGCGAGCCGCACCGAGCCCGGTTTCACCGCCGAACGCGTACGCGGTATCTGCATCGGCGGGCTCTACGGCGGCTCGGGCATCCCGGTCGATGCGCGAATGCAGCCGCTGCATCCGTGCCTGATCTGGATGGACCGGCGTGCGACGAACGAAGTCGACCAGGTTCGCGCGACGCTCGACGTCGATCGCCTCGGCGACATCACCGGCAACGGCGTCGACAGCTACTACGGCTACACGAAGATGCTGTGGCTGCGTAATCAGCGGCCCGACGTCTTCGCGAAGACCTGGGCGTTCCTGCCGCCGAACGCGTTCGTCATTCATGCGCTGACCGGCGAGATCGCCGTCGATCGCTCGTCGGCCGGCAATATCGGCGGCGTGTACGACCTGCGCGCCGGAACGTGGTCGAGCGAGATGCTCGACGCGCTGGGCATTCCCGCGTCGATGATGCCGCAGCGGATCGTCGCATCCAGCGACGTCGTGGGGCGACTCACGGCGGCTGCCGCCGAGCGACTCGGCGTGCCCGCCGGTACGCCGATCGTCGCGGGCGGCGTCGACGCCGCGGTCGCGACACTGGCCGCAGGCGTGACGCGGCCGGGCCAGCACGTGGCGATGATCGGATCGAGCATGTGCTGGGGCTACATCGCGCACGAGGTGGATGCGCGGCGCGGGCTCGTCTGCATGCCGCACGTCTTCGGCGGCCTGCACGATCTTTACGTGTTCGGCGGTGCGAGCACCGCGGGTGCGGCCGTCACCTGGTTTCGCGACCAGTTCTGCCGCGACGAAACGCAGGCTGCGGTCGCGCGCGGCGTCGACGTGCACGATCTG
The DNA here is from genome assembly GCA_035605875.1 of Casimicrobiaceae bacterium. GTDB lineage: Bacteria > Pseudomonadota > Gammaproteobacteria > Burkholderiales > Casimicrobiaceae > VBCG01. The sequence continues at coordinate 40,446 of DATNGN010000053.1, read as the reverse complement.
CTCGATGCGGCTGCACGCGGCATTCCGCCGGGTGCCGAGGGGATGCTGTTTCTTCCTTACCTGATGGGCGAGCGCAGCCCGATCTGGGACGGCAGGGCGAGCGGCGCGTTCGTAGGGCTGAGCCTCTATCATCGTCGCGAGCATCTGTATCGCGCGGTGCTCGAAGGCGTCACGTTCGCGCTTCGTCACAACATCGACGCCGGCGCGGCGGCCGCAGCGACGCTGCACGACGATCTGATCGTCGTCGGCGGCGCCGCGCACTCGGATCTGTGGATGCAGATCATCGCCGACGTCACCGGCCGGCGCGTGCTGACGATCGAGCAGGCCGTCGAGGCGGCGATGGGCGCCGCGCTGCTCGCGGCCTATGGCGTCGGCCTGATCGGCGACGACGACGTGCGCCAGGGCTGGGTGAGGCTCCTGCCGCGCGCGACGCCGCAGCGGGCTGCCGTCGACCGCTACGAGCGCGCGTTCGCGTCGTACAAGGCGTTGTACCCGGCGCTCAAGGCGACGATGCACGACCTGGATGCGCAGCGGTCGGATGTCGACGACCCGCGCGGAACGCTCACGGCAGAACGCCGCTGACGCTCGACGCCATCGGGATCGCCGTTCGTCTGTCCTGTGCGATCCTGTAGCTGACGCCGACGGACGTCACGAATTCCCGCGGGACCGACCCGACGTGCGCCTGCTCGCGATGCAGTGCCTCGACGAGGCCGTTCACGGCGAGCGCGTTGCACGCGTGTGCGACCGGCTGCATCGCCGCCGGCGCCATCACGTCGCTCCGCCCCGAGTAGCGGATCTCGCCGCTCAGGTACAGGTCGAGCTCGTTGGCGGCAATCACGGCGAGCGTTTCGGCCTCGCTCACCGATAGCGTCGCTGCGTCGAAGTTCGCATCCGTCGCGGCGGACATGCCTTCGCGCAGCGTATAGGCGCGAACGCGTCGCTCGAGGCGGCTGCCCTTTCCGCCCAGCGCTGCGCACACCACTCGCGCCGCCTCGCCCGCGCCGGCGGCGTGACGCGGCGCATGCGTGTAGGCCGAGTGCAGCAGTCCCGCCGCGACGACTTCCGCGCGAAAATCGTAGCGCGCGAGCACGCTTGCGGTGCCGGCGAGATGGTTGATGAACGGACGGCCGCAGGGTCGATAGCCGCCGTCCGTGAGGATCTGCGCAACGTGGTAGGCATTGGCAATCGTCGCGAGCTCGTCACGCGTGTAGCCGCGCTCGCGCGCGACGTCGAGCAGCTCCGAGCGCGTCTGCCGCAGCTCGCTCGCGTGCATCGCCACGCGATGGTCGGCCCGATCGCGTGCCACGGGGCGGACCGGATCGACCTCCGCGACGTGATCGACGAGGAAGCGCCGCACGCCGCCGAACGAGCGCTCGTCGTCCATCACCTTCCATTTCCTGCAGAACGCGGCAATGCTCGCGTCGCCCTCCTCCTGCGTCCAGCGGTTCCGGAAAAAATCCAGCTCGTCGAGCATGTAATCGGCGTGCGCGAGATAGGTCACGCGCGCCGCAGGCTCGAACCATGTCGCGTATCCCAGCCCGCGCGCCGTGAGGGACGTGTCGATGTGCTCATGCACGCACCGGATCGCCGGATCGAGCACGCCGGCGTGCAGAAGCTCCGTTCGAATCAGCATGCAGTGATATTCGACGAAATCGCACGGTTTTCGCACCAGCGCGTCGGCCACCTCCCCGGGATCCGCGTTCGCCAGCAGATGCGTGTCCTCGAAAACGCGCGCGTTTGGGCTGCCGGTCTCCTGCAGGCGTCCGCCCGCCATGTGGATGCGCGCAGGCTGCATGCCGTCGCCCGCGAGGTAGAGCGGACCGACGATGCCCGCGCCGGTCGCGTCCGCGCACGCAACCAGCGATTCGAGCCAGCCGCTCTCGACGTCGACGTCGTTGTCGATGAACAGCGTGTACTCGGTGCGGATCGCGCCGCTCATCCGCACGCGCGCCGGCTGGGGCCACAGCGGTTCGTCGAAGCGGACCACTTCGAGGCCCCATTCGGTGGCACGCGCGGCGAACGTTTCGCGCAGCGACTGCGGAGAGTCGACGTCGACGTAGACCAGCCGATACGGGTGCGGCGTTTGCGCGACGATCGAATCGATCGCAGCCTCGGCAAGCGAATGTCGCTCGCGTGCCGTCATCACGATCGTCACGCGCGGCGCCATGCCGGACACGGGTTTCATGCGGGCTGGCAATCGATCGGATCGTGCGCAGCGTCCGGCGAAGGGCACGCGAGCGCGTCGCCTGCGCAGATGCGCCGCAGCCGGCGAGTCAGCGCCGGCCCGAAGATCAGCTCCGCCTTCGTTCGCGCTGCGCGGCTCATCCGCTGGCGAAGCGCGGCATCGCCCTGCAGCGCCGCGAGGTGGCGCAGCGCCGCATCGTCGTCGTCGCGATCGAACACGAAGCCATCGATGCCATGCGAGACGAGCTCGGCGTAACCGACATCGTGCGCGCAGACGACCGGGACACCGGCCGCGAGCGCTTCGACGATGGAACGGCCGCCCGCTTCCGCATGCAGCGGGTTCGTGCGGTAGAAGACGCAATCGATGTCGCGCACGAACGCATCCGCAGGGATCGCATCGGCCGCGAGCAGTTCCAGCGACGCATGCGGTTGCGAGGGTGGGAAGTGTCGCATGAGCACGGTGCCGCCGAGAATGCGTACGCGCATGCCGTCGTCGACGAGCCGCCGGAACAGCGCGGGGTCCTGCGGATGGAACGATCGATGATCGTTGCGGCTGCGACGGCCCACTGTGAACCGGCCGGCTTGCATTCGATCGTCGACACGCCGGAATCGCGCGAAGTCGATCGGCAACGGACACGACGCTCCTGGAATGCCGTAACGCCGGCGGAAGATTTCCGACGGCGTCACGACCTGAATCGCACATCCGCTGGCCGCATGTGCCGCAAGCGCGAGATCGAGCAGCAGATCGCCGCGGTCCGCGTCGTACAGCGCAACGACCCGGCTGGCGGTGCACGCACGCAGCCAGATCGGCGGCAACGCTTCGACGCCGACGAACACGAGCGCGCCCGCGCGTGGAAAGCTGCCGCGCCCGACATCGATCGCCCGCACGCGATGCTCGGCAAAGCGCGCGATCGCGTCCGCACACGTGGACCACAGCGTCACGACAGCGTCGACGCCCAGCATTCGCGACAGCGCCAGCGCCGCGATTTCGTGCTCGCCATCGGGCTCGCGAAACGGTGCGACGATGTGCACTTCATCGCCGGGCGACTGCGGCGACAGCGATGCCGTCGCAGGCACGAGAAACGGCAGCGTGGCGAGACTGCGGGCGACACGCTTCGCGTGCGAGCGTTCGTGCAGCGCAGCGCGCATGCGAAGGCGGTCCTCCGCTATCTGCGCGTCGCGAGGCGCGGCCGCGAGCGCGCGGTCGATGATCCCGACGGCGCCAACGATGTCTCCCATGTCGAACTCGAGCAACGCGAGTGCATGCAACGCCTCGGCGTTCCCGGGATCGTCGGCGACGATTTGACCGTAGCGCTCGCGCGCGCTTCGGCTATCGCCTGCACGCGCAGCGAGGAGCGCCGATGCAAGCAAATGGCCCGCGTCGCCAAGCTTCGGCGCCACCGCGACAGCGCGTGCGCCGGCCGCTCCGTGGCACGCCTTGAACCGCAACCCGCTGCCGCAGTGACAGCGCGCGTTACGCCGCGGGCCATCGACTGCTGCGGGAACGTCGGCCACAGCAGCAGGCGCATGCCCGGCGAGCCGCACGAGCGCGTCGTGCACGGTGGCGTGAAGGCTCGCGTCGAACCGGGCCGCGTTCGAATAGGCGTCGCGCGATTCGTCGTGCGCGTCGAGCCGCTCGCAGACCTGGCCGAGCGCGAGGTGATACCGGGCGGCGTCGCCGTTCAGGTAGATCGCATCGCGAAGCGACAGGCGCGCGGCGTGCGGGCGGTCCTCGTCGTCGAAGAGCTTGCCGAGCGCGTAGAGCGCATTCGGTTCGTCGGGGTGTTCGCGCAGCGCGTCGGCATAGCGCGCGGCCGCCGCGTTCATGTCGCCGGCGACATGCAGCGCCATCCCCTGCTGCAGGCGTGCGAAGTACGCTCGCCATGCGCGTTCGCGCGCGTCGGCATGGCGCGCGACGATCGCCTCATGACAGCGACGCTGATTTTCGTCGCGATGGCGATTGGCGCCGGCGCCCGTGCCGGAGGTACCGGCTTCCATGAAATAGAAATGCGTCCGCTCCCGGATCGTCGCCACGCGCGCATGGGGCAACAGGCGAAGCAGGAATTCCCAGTCCTCGCTCGTATCGAGCGTCTCGTCGAGGCGATGGCCGTCGTCGCGCAGACTGCGGTGCAGGATCCACGACATCCCCGGCGTTCGGCAGTAGTAGTGCAGCACGAGCGGGTTGAACGCGTGATGCCGATCGTGCACGACGCGGTGGAAGCGATCGAGCATCCAGAGCTGGCCGTAGACGAGCGTCGGACGATCGGGCTCGCTCGCCCGCGCGACGAGGCGCGCGACGTGCGTGGGCTCGAGATAGTCGTCGTCGTCGAGAAATCCGATCCATTCGCCGGTCGCGTGCGCGAGGCCGACGTTCGCGGCAGCCGGGCGGTTGAGACGCTGCCCGCTCGATACGATTCGCGCGCGAGCGTCGAGCGCGGCCGGCAACGGCGGATGGCGGCCCCCCGTCGCATCGACGACGAGCAGTTCGATCGGTCGGTGCTGTTGCAGCGCGATCGAGGCCAGCGCGTCGGTCAGGCATGGCCGGCCCATGCTGCGAACGACAATCGTGGTGAGCGGGGCGCGGGCAGCGACGGTACGCGTCACGAGCGTGCGCTGCACGTGTCGATCATCTCGCAGCAATCATCGTGGGCATGGATGGATTGTAAAGCAGCGCGCTCGCAGTCGCCGCTGCGCCGTGGGTGCAGGCCGATAGCGCGGGTCGTGGCACGTCGAACGCCGACTACGCGGGACTGTCCGTATCGATCGCGCGGCCCGTCTTCGCCGCCTCGGCGATCGCCTCGACGATGCGGAGGTTCCGCAGCCCATCGCGCGCTGTCACGAGCGGCTTCATCTTGCCGCGAATCACCGCGATGAAGTGCGCGATCTGCAGCGCGAGCGGATCCTTGCGCTCGAAGGCGACGGCGCGCGCCGCGAACGGTTCGAACCACGAGCGGCCCCGCGCGTCTTCGTAATGCCTGATTCGCATCGTCGGCACGCCGAGCGAGCCGCGCGTGCCGATGACCGAGTAGCAATCCTCGTCCGGATACGAGGCGTACGCCTTGTTCTCCTGCGCCGTCTGCTCCCAGCTTTTCGCGGACGCGCCGGTATCCGACAGCAGGAACGTGCCGAGAGCGCCGTTCGCGAACCGCAGGCTCATCGCCACGGTGTCCTCGACGGGAAAGCCGCGCGTCGCATTCGACGCGAACGCCTGGACGGCGACGATCTCGCCGATCATGCGGCGCAGGCTCGCGACTTCATGGATCAGGTTGATCAGGATCGGCCCGCCGCCCGGCGCGCGGCGCCACGGCGCTTCGTCGAAGTAAGCATCGGGCTTGTGAAAGACAGCGCTGCCGATCACGCCGACGATGCGTCCGAGCGCGTCCGAGTCGATGACGTCGCACGCGGTCTGCACGATCGGGCTGTGCAGCCGGTGATGGCCGACGAGAACCGGGACGTTCGCCCGCTCCGACGCTTCGCATATCGCGAGCGCGTCGGCGAGCGTATGCGCGAGCGGCTTTTCAACGAGCGTCGGCACGCCGGCGGCGATGCATGCGAGCGCCTGCGGCGCGTGCAGCGCGTTCGGCGTTGCAATCACGACGCCGTCGGGGCGGTCGCGTCGCAGCAGCGCATCGAGCGAATCGTCGAGCGGCACGCGCCGATCGTGCGCGAGCTTCGCGGCAGCGCTCGTCACGTCGACGATCGCCGACAGCGACGCATCGGGGCAGGCGACGATCTCCTCGATGTGCCGGGTGCCGATCACGCCGGCGCCGACGACGGCGATGCGCGTCATGCAGTCGACCCGAGCGGCGAAGACGCAACGGCCGCCGCTCACGCGATGCCGCTGCCTTCGCGCCGGAGAATGTCGAGCGTGGCGCGCAAGTCGTCGATCGCAAGCTGACCGGGTGCGGAGCTCGCGGCGCCGACCGCGAACGTCAGCGCCGATCCGAAGGCTGCGCCCGCGATGCGCGTCAGTGCGCCGAGCGGGCCCATCGCCATGCTGATCAGGGGGATCGCCAGCGATCGATGCGCTTCCCAGGTCGCGTCGAGCAGCGTCAGCACGTCGCCGGCGTCGTTCGGCATGACGGCCACCTTCGCGACGTCGGCGCCATCGCGCGCCGCCTCGGCGAACGTCGCGATGATGACGCTGCGCTCGGGCGTCGTGCGAAAGTCGTGGTACGACGCGATCAGCGCAACGTCGTGGGCGCGCGCCACGTCTCGCACTCGCGCCATGCTCGCCGGCCCGTTCGCGATTTCCCAATCGACGAGGTCGATGCAGCGCGCAGCGCAGACCGCTTCGTACAGCCCGATCGGCGGGTCGTCGGCGAGCGACGTCCTTGCGCCGCCCTCGCGCTCGGAGCGACGCGTGAAGACGAGCGGCGTTCGAGGCGCTTGCAACTTGATCCGCCGCGCGACGTCGATGACCGCGCCGGTGTCGGCGATCCCCGCGAAGTGATCGACGCGCCACTCGATCACGTCGGGCGACTTCCGCAGCACCGTCGCCAACTCGGCGAGGATCGCATCCGCTGTGCGGCCGACAAGCGGTGTGCAGATCGCGGGCACGCGGCCCCCGGCGATCGCTTCGCCCCGCACGGTGATCGGTCTTGCGACGTTCATCGATTGCATGGAGTCGTTCGCCAGCGTAGCGCCACACTGCCAATTATGTCAGGGAGCGGTGTGGAACCGCTTCTACGGCTGCGCCGTTTCGTGTATGAAAGCACGACCACGTGCAAGGGGGGTCGGATGATCTCGAAGTTTGCCGCCGTCACCGCGCTGCTGATCGCGGCGCTCGTCGCGGCGCCCGTCTCGCTGGCGCAGGGCGCGCAAGGCGCGAGCGAGCGTACGCCCTCGTCCTCGCCAACCGAGCGCGACGCCGCCGAGCGGAAGGCGCTCGCACGTGCGTACGAGGAGGCGCGCGGCCTTCGCGACACCGATCCCGCGCGCTACGTCGCCGAAACGGAAGCGTACCTCGATCGTGGCGAGCTTCTTGCGCAAGCGAGCGCAGGGTCGCACGAGGCGCAACGCCTGCGCCGCGACCTCGCGGAGGCTGCGCACCGAGCCGGGTCGCTTGCGCGGCTCACGCTCCACGATGCCGGGCGCGCCATCCGCCTGTATCGCCGCTCGCTCGCGCTTCGCACCGCAATGCCAGGACCGGAAGGGCTCGGCGCCGAGACGCACATGGCGATCGCGGACACGCTGCGCTTCGATGCGAAGAACACGGCGGAAGCGCTCGCCGCATATCGAACGCTGCTCGGCCTGGTCGAGCACCTCGACCTTCGCGACGAGGACTCGGACAGCGCGATCATGCGCGCGATCATGCAGTGGGCGCGCGCGGAGATCGCCTTTCTTGGAAGCGGCCGCCGCTTTTCCGGCACCGTGCCGATGGAAACGGCGACGGTCCTCGCACTCGCGATCGACCTCGGTACGCGGGGGCTCGCCGCCGACGATCGCGCGCTCGACGCGATCGATCGCGAGCTGAACGTGCGCATCCCAACAGCCACGGAGCGAGCGGCCTTCGCAGCGCAACTCGAGGCGCTGTCGCCGTCGCAGTCGCGGGTCGTTTCGACGTTCAATTACCTGCCGGCGCTCGGCACGCCGGAGCGCATCGACCGCTATCTGCACAGGCACGACCCGACGGGCTTCGTGACCAGGGCCGCGTTCGCCGCGCAGCACATGATCGAGCAGGAGGGCAAGGGCAACCACGTCGGCATGCACGTGCACTCGTGGTCGGCAGCCGACCGCGCGCTGATGCGCAGGGTCGAGCGGGCGATGTTGCAGAAGTGAGCGACGAGGCCGGATCGCGCGCGATGCAGTGCGGCGGTTCGATCACGCGCCCGGGCGGGACGCGTCCTCGTGCGTTCGCTCGAAGCGCCCGCCAGGGGCTTCACGCGGCATGGCGGCGCTCGGCGAGCGTTGCAGCAGATCGCGAGCAAGTTCCGCCGCAAGCGTGTCGATGCTGACCGGTTTCACGAAATAGCGGTCGAATCGTGCGCCGCGCATCCGTTGCGCATCCGTCGGTTCACCCCACCCGGTGAGTGCGTAGAGCAGGACATTGTCGGCCCACGGACGTTCGCGAAGCGTCCGGGCCGCCGTATACCCGTCGACCTTCGGCATCTGGATGTCGAGAATCACGACATCAGGCTCGACCTGATCGGCGAGCGCGATCGCCGATTCGCCGTCATGCGTCGAGAACGTTTCATGGCCCATGAGCTCGAGCAGCGAGGAAAGCGTCAACGCCGAATCGCGATCGTCGTCGGCGATCACGATGCGCGCGCGGCGCGCGTCGCGCCGCTCGCCGTTCGCCGTCACCACGGCCTGCGCGGACGGATCGCATAGCGGCAATTCGACGACGAAGGTGCTGCCGCGATCCGAGCCCTCGCTTCGCGCGTGAATCGTTCCGCCATGCAGGTTGATCAGGCGCCGAGCCACCGACAGCCCGAGACCGAGCCCCTCGGGAAACGCCGCGGCGTCGGCCGATGCCTGCACGTAGGGCTCGAAAATGCGCTCGAGCTGATCGGGTGCGAGACCGATGCCGTTGTCCGTGACGCTGACGCGGACGGTCGGCGTGCCGTCATTCGAGCCGCGCTCCGCGACGACCGCAATGCGCCCGGCCTTGCCCGTGAACTTCGACGCATTGAGGAGCAGGTTGGTGAGCACCTGCGCGATGCGAACGGAGTCGCCATCGATGTAGAGCGTTTCGCCGGGAAGCTGGACGTCGATCGTTTGTCCCTTCGTCGACAGGTTCGCAGCGACGGCGCCAACCGCGTCGTGGATGGCCGTGGGGATGGCGAGGCACTGGCGCTGCAGGACCATCTTGCCTTCGTTCAGCCGATGGACGTCGAGAAGATCGTCGACGAGCCGCACGAGCGTCTCGCTCTGCCGCTCGATGACGCCGAGCGCCGTGCGATCGCGTTGCGCGAGATTCGACCGGGCCAGGATGGCGCCGGCGTTGCGGATCGAGCCGAGCGGATTGCGCAGTTCGTGCGCGAGCACGGCCAGGAAGTGGTCGTTGCGCCGTGCGCGCTCCTGCATCGCACGGTGGCGCTCGCGCTCGGTCAGGTCCTCGACGATCAGCGTCCTCGCGTCGACGCCGTCGACGCACTCGGCCGCAATTCGAAGCGGAAGCGGCGATCCGTCTTCGCGCGTCAACGTGACCTCGACGACGGCATCGTCGCGGTCTTCAAGCAGCGGATCGATCGCCGCTGTCCCGAGCACCGCCTGCAGTCTTTGGCCCAGGAGCGTTTCGCGCGGCCTGCCGACCATTTCGGCGAAGCGCTCGTTTGCATACAGCACGTCGCCGTCCGACGAGACCGTCACGGCGCCCTGTTGCATCCGGTCGACTAGCGCACGGTACGGACGCTGCGCCTCGGCGAGGAGCATCACGTGCTCGCCGCCGACGACGACGCCGTCGATGTTGCCATTCGCGATCGCCTGCAACGCATGCTCGGCATCGCCGCGCGCGCCCGCGTCATCGTCGACGATCAGCAGCGACGTATAGCCATGGCCGACCGCGACCACGCGAGCGCGAGCTGCGACATGATCGCCTTGCGCGTGCACGACGTCGATGCGAACGGACGAATCGGGCTCACTTGCCGCGACGAAGCGCGCGAACGCCTCGCGGTGGTCCGGGACGACGAACTCCAGCATTGATGCGGAAAACAGCCGGACCAGCGGACGCCCGACAAGCTCGGCGAACCGGTGATTGGCGTAGAGGACGATACCGTCGCGCGATACCGTGACGATGCTATGCGGAAGGTGCTCGATCAGCGATTGCGGCTCGACGTTGCTCCTCTGCAGCAGCACGATCCGCTGCGGTTCATCGCCGACGACGAACGCGTCCACCTGATCGGCGACGATCGCGCGGCGCATCTCCTCGGCGCTTTCGAGACGCTCACGGAGCTGCGCGATCTCCTCGTCGAGTCGGCCCTCCGATTCGGTTGTCATGGCGATCGTAACGGTTCGCTACTTGCCCCGGGAGCGCAACTGCAATCCGACGAGGGTGCGCTCGGTATCCGAGAGATCGCCGATGATCTTGCGCAGCGGCTGCGGGAGCTTGCGCACGAGGGTCGGGATGGCGACGATCTGATCTTCCTTCGCGAGACGCGGGTTGCGCATCAGGTCGACCACTTCGATCTGATAGCGTCCGGGCATGTGCTCCTCGCAGATGCGCTTCAGGTTGTTGAACGCGAGGATCGACTTGGGCGTCTGCCCGGCGGTGTAGAGGCGCAGTTCCCACTGCTCCTCGGCCTGCTCGGCAGACGGATCGTCCGCCGCGGGCGCGGACTGATTGCCGGTGCGTTCAATGCTCATGTCGTTTCCTTGCCGCCCCGCCGCTGCGCGGCTGCCTTTCGATCCTGCTCCATTGTATCGGTTGCCAGCGCGTACTGCCGTGCCTGCGCGCCCATTTCCTCGTCCAACGTGCGGGCTTCCTGCTGCAGCGCGTGAATCTGTGCGTCCAGCACCGCCCGGCGTGATTCGAGCTCTCGCTGGCGCCGCTGTTGCTCCTGCTCGCGCGCGAAAGCCGCCACCCTCTCCCGCGCCTCTTGAGACGCGCGGAGCGACCCAGTCAACACGCCTTCGGGACCTGCATAGACGTCGAGCAGCTGGACGCCTTGCGGCGTGATGACGAACTCGCGGATCTGGTTCGAATGCTGCATGCCGCGCGATTTGATCACATAGAGACCGCGGTTGCGCTCCCCGCCCGCCTCGATGTCGCGGAGGACGATCCAGGTGTCGATCAGCGACGACACGCCTACGTCCGTCGCTTCGAGCGCCGCTCCGCCGGCGGTCAGATTGGTGAAGATGGCCGTGATGCCGCTCGTCTTCAAAAAGTCCATGAGCCGCAACAGCATCGCCGACGCATCCAGCGTATTGGCGAGGTTGCTGATCGGGTCGATGACGACCGCGCTTGGCGCGGATTGCGCGACAAGCCGTTGGATCTGCGCCAGGTGCAGCTCGACGCCGTAGAGCGATGGTCGCGATGCCTCGATCCGAAGATGGCCGTCGTCGAGGCATCGTCGCAGGTCGATGCCGACGGAGCGCATGTTGCGCACGATCTGGTCGCGCGATTCCTCGAACGCGAGATAGAGGCAGCGCTCGCCGCGGCGGCAGGTTGCCTCGGCAAAATGCGCGGCGAGCGTCGACTTCCCGGAGCCCGCCGTACCCGAGACGAGAATCGACGAACCGCGGTAGAAGCCGCCGCCTCCGAGCATGACGTCGAGCCGCGCAATACCGGTACCCACGCGCTCGTTGCTGACATGGTGATCGAGGCCAAGCGACGTGATCGGGAGCACCGAGATGCCCCGCGCGTCGATGAGGAACGGATACTCATTCGTGCCGTGGCTCGTGCCGCGATATTTGACGACGCGCAGCCGCCGGGTCGAGATCTGCTCGTCGACGCGATGGTCGAGCAGGATCACGCAATCGGAGACGTATTCCTCGAGTCCCTGCCGGGTCAATGTGCCGTCACCGCGCTCGCCGGTGATTACCACCGTCAGATTGCGGTCCTTGAGCCAGCGGAAGAGGCGCCGCAGCTCGGATCGCAGAAGCGCCATGTTCGAGAAGCCCCCGAACAGCGCCTCGATCGTGTCGAGCACGACTCGCTTTGCGCCCACGGACTCGACCGCGACCGCGAGGCGCACGAACAGCCCTTCGAGATCGTACTCGCCGGTCTCCTCGATCTCACGCCGGTCGATGTGCACGTAGTCGAATGCGAGTCTCCCTTGCTGCACGAGCACGTCGACGTCGAATCCGAGCGAGCGTACGTTCTGGGCGAGCTCCTCCTCCGTCTCCTCGAACGTGACGTAAACGCCTGGCTCGCCGAACTCGGTGACGCCACGAACCAGGAACTCCATCGCGAGCAGCGTCTTGCCGCAACCGGCGCTGCCGCACACGAGCGTCGGTCGGCCCCGCGGGAGGCCGCCGAAGGTAATCTCGTCCAGGCCGCCGATCCCGGTCGGGCACTTCGGCAGGCTGCGAGCGGCGGCATTGTCCGCTTCGACCGAAGCGGCTCGCGAAACTGCGGGAAGGTCGTTCATGAAGCCGGTCATTTTACCGGACGCTCCTGAACGGTGGAGCGCCATGGCGATCGAGCCCGGGCGGGCCTCAAGCCGCCGAATGCTGCAGCGCCGTGACCTGCGTACGCAGCTGCGAAACCTCCTCCCGCAATTCGACGAACGCGGCCCGCTCGTACGCCATGACTGCGTGCCGTGCGTGCTCGACGAGCATGTCGCACTCGTCGCTGTCGATGTCGTTGCCGTTGGCGTGCGGGCCGAACAGCGCAATGCCGATGTCGCCGAGCACCGCCGACTGGACGGGCACGGCGAGCGCGGGCTCGCGCAGGTTCGCCTCGAGGTGCGGCGCGTCCCAGTCGTCGCGCGGCAGCCGGACCGGCATCCGGCGCTCGAGCGCGCTCAGCACGAGCGCGTCGCGGTCGTGCACGAGATCGGACAGTCCGGAGTCGTCCCAGCCCACCGCGCAGGCGCGTCGATAAATGCCGTCCAGCCGACGGAACAGCGCGCCGGACGAAAGCGCGAGCGCCTCGACGGCATTCACGACGAGCAAGCGGTCGATGACGTCCGGGCGCCGCGCGGCGAGCATCGCCTCACCGGTTTGCGCAAGTTCATCGCACGCAACGTGAAAGCGGCGATTGAGCAGACGATCGACGAGGCGGACGCCCAGCTCGTGCAGCCGATGCAGCAGCACGAGCGCGATCGGCGCCACGACGAGAAGCCAGACCCACTCGGGAATGCGCACGGCGTCCTGATAGTGCGCGAGCAACTCGTGCAGGTTGACGATCGGTATGCCGACAGCCAGCGAGAGCAGCGTCAGGATCGTGCCGCGGCGCAGCGGGATCGTCACGCTGATCACGCGCCGGTGGAGGACTGCGACCGACACGAAATACGCGAGCACGCCGTGCAGCAGGTAGAGCAGGCCGATGGCGGGATCGGGCAGCGACAAGCCGAACGGATACTGCAGCATCGACGTCGATTGCGCGATTTCGGCAAAGATGAATGCCGGCAATCCGATCGCGCAGCCGCTGATTACCCACGTGACGCGTTGACGGTCGAGCAGCGGCAGCGCGCGGCGACGCTGGACGAGCACGAACACGATGATCGCGTCGACGACATAGCCGAGCAGAAGCGCGGTGGTGCTCAGCGCCTCGGTGCGCAAGCCGAACGCGTTCGCATAACTCCCGAGCCACAGCGCGCCGATCGCGGCGCCGATCGCCCAGGCGACGCGCTCGTAGCGCGCGAGCGACGGGCTCGGAACGTCGTTGGGAAAGCGCAGCGCGAACAGCAGCAGTCCCGCGTAACCGGCCCCGTGCACCAATGCTTCCGCGATCTCCTGCAGCAGGATCGCCGCCGGCCACGGCTCGAGCAGCGCGTAGTAGGCGAACGTCTGTCCGGGGTTGAACCACATCGCGTAGACAAAGAAGCCCCACGTCATCGTGCCCGGCGCAATCCAGACGAGCCTCACCGCGGCGAGGATCACGATGATGCCGACCAGCGTGTCGGCGAACAGCACGAGGCGGTCGAGCCAGCCGCGCGTCGTGCGCGCCGCCTGCAGATGTACCACTCTCGCTGTACCGCCGCCTTCGGGCTGCACGACGAGATCGATCGCGTGATCCATGCGCACGACGTGCGGGCCGCCGAGGCCGCCGATCACCGTCAGCAGATCGCGGCACGCCGGCGATGCGATCGGAATGCAGCGCATTGCACGCAGATCGACGCGATCCCCGACGGCGATGCCGGCGGCCACGGCCGGCGAGTGCGCAGCGGTCTCGAACGAGCCTGCGGTGTCGACGACGACGCCGTCGTTGTTCACGACGAGGCCGAACGAGCCGAGCGAGCCGAAAACCCGGTGGAAATCGGGCGCGATCATCGCGATGGCCCACGCCGCGAGCACGAGCAGCAGCACCCGTCCGCGATCGATGCCGCGCGAGGCCCCCGTAACCGCCGGCCGCTCGCCGGCCACGGCGGTCATCGCGCTTCCCTGCGCTCCTCGCGCTCGTCGCCCTCGCGGTGCGCGAGCGCGACGTGCTCGAACGGATTCGCGAGGAAGTGCACGATCACGAGCAGCGCATACACGTAGAGCGCGAGGTGCGTGTTGTAGAAGGCGACGATCATCGACGTGATCGGCACCATCGAGAAGACGACCGCACGCCGCTCGAACATCGCCGCGATCTGCGGCGTGAACTCGGCCGTCGCGAGCACCGGGTGCCGTGCGAGATAGCGCGTGTGCGCGAACGCGACGGCGGACAGCGCGAGCAGCGTCGCGCCGTAGATCTCGCAGGGCAGCGTCAAGTCTTTGTGGTCGCCGACGAGATCGGTCGCGAACGGCAAAAAGCTCACGAGCAGCAGGTACAGCATGTTGATCCAGATCATCGAGCGATTGATCGCGCGGACGAACTGGAACTGCAGGTGGTGTCCGATCCAGTACATCGCCGTGACGGCGAAGCTCAGCACGTAGATGATGAAATGACGCTCGAGCGAGACGAGCCGCGCCCAGAGCGCGTGGTCGCTCGGATAGACGATGTTCTCGGGCAGCTTGAGGTCGAGGACGAGCAGCGTCATCGCGACGGCGAAGATCCCGTCGACCAGCGCCTCCAGACGCTGCTTGCCGAGCGCACCCATTTCCTCGGGACGCCTCATCTCGTTCGGTCGCCGACGATCGGCGGCCGCCTGCCGGCAATGACAGCGCCGATGTCCGGCGCGGATCCGGAATAGCCGTCGGTGATTCCCGGAATCGGCACGCCGGCGTTGCGCAAGACGCTGCCCTGGGCGAGTGCCGGCTCGTAACGCGCCATGACGGGGATGTCATAGGAAGCGTTGAAGCGGATCTCGGTGGTGAACGGATTCGGCTCGGCAATCACATCGTGATCGTGGCGCAAGCGGCTCGTGCCGACGACCGGATGCGTCTCGGGCAGCCCTTCACCGGCGGCCTCGACCGACGGATACGCGCCTCCACTGTGAGTCCACCAGACCGTCGCATCGGGAAACCATCCGTTGTACGCAAAATCGATCGGGTCGTTGCCCGACGATTCGAGCGCCAGCAGCCTCGGACCGGAAAAGATCAGGATATTGTTGCGATAGCCCCATTCGCGAAGCGGTCCATTGTCCGGCTGCGCCCATGCCCACGCGTTGCCTCCCGCATAGCCGGGCATGCGCACGACGGTGTTGTTGTAGAAAAACATGCCGGCATTCGTATTGTTGAGCTTGTACGGCTGGCGGCCGATGTTGATCGCGACGTTGCGGAATACGAAGGCCGGCCCTCCGTAGAGAGGATCGAACGAGGCGAGCGTCATCGCGTTCTGGATCCGATTGTCGTAGAACGTGATGTTGCGCATGCCGTAGTCGCCTTCGAAGGCATCGTCGCAGCTGAACAACACGCGGTTGCGGTAGAAATGCACGCCGGCGTTTTCCGGTCCCTCGGACACCGCGAGCGCATCTCCGAAGCCGGACAACGTGTTGTTGAAGACCGCGTGACCGCGGCCGGGGACGCGGATTCCGTCGTCATTCCACGCGATGTTGGATTCGAGCATCTTCTTCTCGAACGTGTCGTTGCCGATCAGCGTCGAGTCGTAGACGAGGACGCCGCGCATCTCGCCGCCGGCGACGATGCCTTGGTCGACATTGCGAATCGTGACATTGCGCACCGTGATGCGCTCTGCAATCGAACCGTCCCAAACCTCGATGCCGATCGAGCTGGCGGCCGTTCCGCTGTCGATGCCGGAACCCTCGAGCGAGAGGTTCTCGACGACGACATCCGAAGCGCCGACGAGATGGAGGACGCGTTCCGTCTTGTCGACGATCCGCACGCCGTCGCGGCTCTCACCGCGGATGTAGATCGGCCGTTTCGGGGACCCGTGCCGTTTCAGCACCAGGTTGTCGACGGGATAAGTGCCGTTCGAAAACTCGATCACGTCGCCCGCCGTCGCCGAATCGAAGACCGCCTGGACGGCGGCACCGGTCGCGCCCGCTTTGATGACCTTGTCCGCCTTGCCCGCGCTCGGCGGCAATGCGCGCGTTCGCGTGGTAAGCGCGCGGTGCGCATCGGAGTTCGCACCGTGCACCGTCACTTCGATCCGGTATTGCGTATCGGGCACGAGATCCACGATAACGCCGGCGAAGGCAGCATGCACAGTGGAATTCTCGGCAGCAAGATCGGGGCGGACGCGCAGCAGTGGATGCGCATCGCGCCAAGGCCCGCCGTCGGAGTAGCGGACGGCAGCCGTCTGCGCGTCGAGGCGCTCGTCGACAATCGGCAGGTAGAGCGAAATCTGCTCGGGCGTCGCCGGTCCATCATGCACGAGCTCGCCGATCGCCTGCTCGGGCGGCACGGACGCGACTTCGCGCGACGCTTTTCGCGGTGCTTCCTCTGCAGGCGGCGCGGCGACCGGTTCGGAGGGCGCTGCCCTCGATTTCGGCGGCGTGGTCACCACCGACGCCGGCGGCAACGCGGCAAAGCTCGTTCCGAGCGCGAACAGGAGCGCGCCCGCGGCAATTGCGTGCATGTCCCGCGCGATGTGTCAGCCGCCCTTCTTCACCGTCCGCACGCGAAGCGTCGGCATCGCGGCGATCACTTTCGCGCCGGCGACGCAGTCGACGAAATAGCGCTTGCGCCCTTCGATCTCCTCTTCGACCAGCCCGTGAATGTCGGTGTCGAAGCCGGGGAAGCGGTCGTTGAAGTCGCGCGCGAACTGCAGGTACCTGACGATCTGCCGGTTGAAGCGCTCGCCGGGAATCAGCAGCGGAATGCCCGGCGGATACGGCGTCAGCAGGACGCTCGTCACGCGCCCCTCGAGGTCGTCGATCTCGACGCGCTCGATCTCGCGGTGTGCCATCCGTGCGAACGCGTCGGCCGGCTTCATCGCCGGCTCGAGGTTCGACAGGTACATTTCGGTCGTCAGGCGACCGATGTCGTTCGCCCGATAGATGCCGTGGATGCTGTCGCAAAGATCGCGCAGCCCGATCTTTTCGTAGCGCGGGTACGCCTGCACGAACTCGTGCAGCACGCGCCACAGCGGCTGGTTCGCGTCGTAGTCGGACTTGAACTGCTGCAGCGCGGTCAGCAGCGTGTTCCAGCGCCCCTTCGTGATGCCGATCGTGAACATGATGAAGAACGAGTAGAGCCCCGTCTTCTCGACGATGACGCCATGCTCGGCGAGGTATTTCGTCACGATCGCGGCCGGTATGCCCTGCTCGGCGAAATCGCCCGACACGTCGAGCCCCGGCGTCAGCACCGTCGCCTTGATCGGGTCGAGCATGTTGAAGCCGGGTGCGAGGTCGCCGAAGCCGTGCCACTTGTCGCCGGCGCGGATCATCCAGTCGTCGCGATCGCCGATGCCTTCCTCGGCGAGGTTTTCCGGGCCCCAGACCTTGAACCACCACGACTCGCCGTACTCGAGATCGACCTTGCGCATCGCACGGCGGAAGTCGAGTGCCTCCATGATCGATTCCTCGACGAGCGCGGTGCCGCCGGGCGGCTCCATCATCGCGGCCGCGACGTCGCAAGACGCGATGATCGCGTATTGCGGCGACGTCGACGAATGCATCAGGTACGCCTCGTTGAAGCGATAGCGGTCGAGCTGGCGCGTCTCGCTGTACTGGACGAGGATCTGCGACGCCTGCGACAGCGCCGCGAGAAGCTTGTGCGTCGATTGCGTCGAGAAGATCAGCGCATCCTTCGAGCGCGGCCGGTCCTTGCCGATCGCGTGCATGCCCCGGTAGAAATCGTGGAACGCCGCGTGCGGCAACCACGCCTCGTCGAAGTGCAGCGTGTCGATCTTCGTCGACAGAAGATCCTTGATCGTATCGGCGTTGTAGAGGACGCCGTCGTAGGTGCTCTGCGTCAGCGTCAGGATCCGCGGCTTCGTCTTCACGTGCCGCGCGAACGGATGCGCGCGGATCTTCTTCTCGATGTTCTCCCAGCGGAACTCCTCCATCGGGATCGGGCCGATCAGGCCCATGTTGTTGCGCGTCGGCGTCAGGAACACCGGGATCGCGCCGGTCATCGTGATCGCGTGCAGCACCGACTTGTGGCAGTTGCGGTCGACGACGACGATGTCGCCCGGTGCGACCGTCGCGTGCCAGACCATCTTGTTCGATGTCGACGTGCCGTTCGTGACGAAGAACAGCTCGTCGGTGTTGAAGATGCGCGCCGCGTTGCGCTCGGACGCCGCGACCGGCCCGGAGTGGTCGAGCAGCTGTCCCAGCTCGTCGACCGAGTTGCAGACGTCGGCGCGCAGCAGGTTCTCGCCGAAGAACTGGTGGAACATCTGGCCGACCGGGCTCTTCAGGAACGCCACGCCGCCCGAATGGCCCGGGCAGTGCCACGAGTACGAGCCGTCGTTCGCATAGTGGACGAGCGCGCGGAAGAACGGCGGCGCGAGGCTGTCGAGGTACGTGCGCGCTTCGCGCAGGATGTAGCGCGCGACGAACTCGGGCGTGTCCTCGTTCATGTGGATGAAGCCGTTCAGCTGCCGCAGGATGTCGTTCGGGATATGCCGCGACGTCCGCGTCTCACCGTGCAGAAAGACGGGGATCTCGGAATTGCGGAAGCGAATCTCCTCGACGAACGCGCGAAGCTTCGCGAGCGCCTGCTGCGTCTCCTCCGGCGAGCCGGCGCCGAACTCCTCGTCATCGATCGACAGGATGAACGCCGACGCGCGCGATTGCTGCTGCGCGAAGCTGGCGAGGTCGGTGTAGCTCGTCACGCCGACGACCTCCATCCCTTCGGACTCGATGGCGCGCGCGAGCGCGCGAATGCCGAGTCCGCTCGCGTTATCTGAACGATAGTCCTCGTCGATGATGACGACCGGGAAGCGGAATTTCATCGTGGTCTCCAGCGCGCCTGTGCGGCGTTGTGGTCCTATAGACTGGCGCGTTCACCAAAGTTCCGGCCGCATTCCGTCAGTCGCGCAGGGCCGCCCGAAGCGACTGAGTTCCCCCGGGGGGCAGCGAGCGAAGCGAGCGTGGGGGGATGTTCCACACCCTACAGGATGCCACGCTCCGGATACGGCGCGTGATCGGCGATGCGGCGATAACCGAGGCGCGTCAGGTCGATCGTCTCGTAGCGGCCGCGCACGATGCGCTCGGCGATCGCGCGCCCTGCCGCCGGCGCGTGCATCATGCCGTGTCCCGAGAATCCGGCGACGACGTGGAAGTTGTCGAGGCGTCCGTCGAAGCTGCCGATCACCGGATTGCCGTCGAGCTCGTTCTGTTCGTAGAGCCCCGACCACGTGCGCCTGCACCGGCACGCCTCGAACGCCGGGAAGCGATGCGCGAGCGCCGGCCAGACGACGCGCTCGAAATGGTCGTGGTCGACCTCGAAGTCGTAGCCGCGTGGCTCGGCGGAATTCACGAGTCCACCCGAATAGCCGCGGCCCTCGGGACGGAACGCGAGCCGCGCGGTGTCCTTGACGTAGGGCAGCGGCTCGATCGCGTTCGGCGTCTCGAAGTAGTGCTCGAAGCGGCGCAGCGGCTCGATCGGCAGCGGCATGCCCACCATCGCGGCAACCTCCTTCGCCCACGCGCCCGCGGCATTGACGACCTGATCGGCACGCAGCACCTGGCCCGATGCAAGCCGCACCGCGCGTACGGCGGAAGCGTCGTGGTCGATCGCGACGACGCGATCGTCGACGTAGTCGCAGCCCAGCGCGCGCGCCTTGCGCCGCAACGCCTGCAGCAGGCCGTTCGGGTCGCACCATCCGTCGTCGGGCGTCAGCACTCCTGCTGCGATCCCGTCGAGGTTCATCGACGGGAAGCGCGTGTGCAGGCCATCGGGTTCGAGCCATACGGCGTCGACGCCGTGCGCGCGCTGCACGTCGTGATTGCTGCGCAGGACGTCGACGTCGGCATCGCCGACGATGAACAGATACCCGCCCTGCCGCCACTCGACGTGCGCAGGTTCGCCGTCCACGGCAAGCGTTTCGTCGGCCGCGGCGATGAACGGGATGCTGAAGTTCGACATCGCGATGTTCTCGGGACACGAGAACTGCCGTCGCGCCCCTCCCGACGCGCGCAGCGTCGACGCGAACGCGTAGGTCCTGTCGGGCTCGATGACGACGACGTCCGCCGCCGGCGCGAGCGACTTCAGGAAATACGCCACCGAGGAGCCGACGACGGCGCCGCCGACGATCGCGACGTCGCAGCGCGTGCGGGTCGAGCGTGCGGTTTCGGCCACCATCATGGGCGCGCATTGTGCGCCATACCACCGCGCCGTGTTCAGCCGTGCGCAACGCCGGCGACGACCCAGGCGCGGCGGCTCGGGTACCATCGGTCTTGCAAGCCGCACGCCGTGCGAGAGCACGGCCGCCCACGCGAACCGCGGCGCCTCCCGAACTCGACTTTCGCCATGGCCCTCAATCTCTTCAGCCGGCTGATGCCGCCCGAAAAGAGCTTCACGAGCCTGTTCTGTGCGCAAGCCGATTGCATCGTCGACGCCGCGCAGGAGCTCCGCGACATGGTGGGGCAGCGGCAGGTGGGGATCGAGGAGCACATTGCGTCGATTCGCGCGATCGAGGCGAAATCGGACGGCGTCGTGCGCCAGATCTTCGTCTCGGCAAACCGGACGTTCAACGCGCCGATCGACCGCGAGGACATCCTCGTGCTCGCGCACGAGCTCGACGACGTCGTCGACCTGATCGAGGACACGGCGAAGGGCATCCAGCGCTACAAGCTGTCGACGTTCCCGCAGGAAATGCAGACGATGGTGAGCGCCGTCGTCGAAAGCGCCGAGCTTCTGAAGAAGGCGGTGCCGCACCTCGATTCGATCACGCGCGACTATCGCGAGATCTACGCGATCTGCCAGCGAATCGGGCAGATCGAGGAGCAGGCCGACGAATCGTTCGACGCAGGGCTGTCGCGCATCCGCAGCGATCTCGGCGCTTCACGGCTCGACACGATCGGCTATCTCGACCAGAAGGAGCTCTTCGAATGGATCGAGCGCGTCGTCGACAAGTGCGACGACGTCGCGAACCAGATCCAGCAGATCACCGCGAAGCACGTCTAGGACGTGGACAGCGTCGGCCACGTCTTCGTGTTCGCGCTCGTGGCGATCGCGCTGCTGTTCGATTTCATGAATGGCCTGCACGACGCGGCCAACTCGATCGCCACCGTCGTGTCGACGCGCGTGCTGAGTCCGCGCATCGCGGTGGCGTGGGCGGCGTTTTTCAACTTCGCCGCGTTCGCGGTATTCGGCCTGCACGTGGCCAACACGCTCGGTACCGGGATCGTCGAGGCGAACGTGATCGACGTGCACGTGATCCTCGGCGCGCTCGTCGGTGCAATCGTCTGGAACGCGATCACGTGGGCCTGGGGATTGCCGTCGTCCAGCAGCCATGCGCTGATCGGCGGCCTTGCAGGGGCGGGGATCGCGAAGGCCGGCTTCGGAGCGATCGTCTTCTCGGGGCTCGGCAAGACGGCGCTCGGCATCGTATTCTCGCCGCTGCTCGGCTTCGTGCTCGCGCAGCTCATCGCGGTGATCGTGGCCTGGGTTCACCGCAAGTCGACGCCGTTCGCGGTCGATCGCCACTTCCGGATCATGCAGCTCGTGTCGGCCGGTGCCTACTCGCTTGGACACGGCGGCAACGACGCGCAGAAGACGATGGGCATCATCGCCGTGCTGCTGTTTTCGCAGGGGATGCTCGACGGCGAGTTCCACGTCCCGTTCTGGGTCGTCATCAGCTGCCAGCTCGCGATGGCGCTCGGCACGCTGATGGGCGGCTGGCGCATCGTGCACACGATGGGTTCGCGGATCACGCATCTGAAACCGATCCAGGGCTTCTGCGCCGAGACCGGCGGCGCGATCACGCTCTACCTCGCGACGGCGTTCGGCGTCCCCGTGTCGACGACGCACACGATCACCGGTGCGATCATCGGCGTCGGCGCGGCGCGGCGGGCCGCCGCGGTCCGCTGGAGCGTGGCGGAGCGCATCGTCGTCGCGTGGGTCGTCACGCTGCCCGCAGCGGCGCTGATGGCCGCCATCGTCTATCTGATCTCGAGCTCGATCTTCTGATTCGTCACCAGGGCAGCGGCACGTCGTTGAACGCGAGGAAGCTGCCGGTCTCGTGGCGGCTCGAGCGGTCGATGATGGCGCGCATGCCGGCGACGCTGCGATCGACGTCGACGCGCGCGCCCGGCTCGGTCTTCGCCCAGCCGGGATGCAGCGCGAGCACGAGAATCCCGCGCGGCACCAGGTCGACTGCGAGGCTCTTGACGACCGCGTTGAGCCCGGCCTTGCTCGACCGGTACGCATACGAGCCGCCGGTCAGGTTGAGTGCGATGCTGCCCATCCGGCTCGACACGAACGCCATCACCTTCATCGGACTTGCCGCGACGTGCTCGACGAACGCCTCCGCGAGTTTGGCCGGTCCGACCAGGTTCACGGCGAGCATCCGCTGCCACAGCGCGTAGTCGGTGCTGCCGAACGGTGGATGCGGACGGGCGATGCCGGCGTTGCTGACGAGGATGTCGATCGGCTCGCCGCGCAGCGCATCGGCGAGCGCATCGATCGCTGCAAGATCGGACACGTCGAGCTTCATCACGCGAACGTCGCCCGCGATCGCGCGCGTCGCAGCGGCCGTCGCGGGATCGAGGCACGTCGCGATGACGCGGTGCCCCTCGGAAGCGTACTGCCGCGCGAATTCGACGCCAAGTCCCTTATCGCAGCCGGTGACGAGGACCGTGGGCATGCGTTGCTCTCTCTTCGATCCTGGAGGGGTGCAATATCGTATGCTAGATGAACATTCGTTGGAGAAGGAGCAACCATGTCGCGTTCTCCCCGATCGGGCCGCCTCGTCGTTACGGTCGCGGCCGCTGTGCTCGTCCTCGGCATGATCGGCCCGCGAATCGCCGCCGCGGAGACGGTCACGATCACGTTCGCCAACTGGGCCGCCGCCGAAGGCACGACGAAGCCGGCGATCGAGAAGGTCATCGCCGACTTCGAAGCCTCCCACCCGGACATCAGGATCAAGAGCGAGGCGATCTCGTTTTCGGAGATCGCGCGCCAGCTCGCGCTCCGCGTGCGGGCGGGCAACCCGCCCGACGTCGCGCAGCTCGCGGGCAACGACACGTTCCTGATCGCGTCGACCGGCAAGCTCGAGCCGCTTTCCGGCTACATCGACGCGACGTTCAAGGCGGAACTCAAGCCCGATGCATTGAACAGCCTGCAGTACCAGGGCAAGCTGATCGCGCTGCCGTGGACGCTCGCGCCTGCCGGCCTCTGGTACGACAAGGCGATCCTGCAAAAGGCGGGGCTCGATCCGGAGAAGCCGCCGAAAACGATCGACGAGCTGACGACGGCGATGGCCGCCGTCAGGAAGACGCAGCCCGACGTCATTCCGCTCGGCCTCGACACGACGAATCGCCCGTTCGCGCTGCAATCGAACTGGCCGTGGATGGCGACCTTCGGCGCGAATCCGCTCGGCGGCGCGAAGGCAGCCGAGTCACCGCAGATGAAGGCCTATCTCGACTGGATGCGCGATCTCGCGAAGAACCGCTATATCGATCCGGGCCGCAAGATCGGCGAATTCCGTCCGCTCGCCGCGCAGGACAAGGTCGCGTTCATCTGGGACCAGGTGCTGCTGCAGGGCGTGATCCAGAACGCGAACAAGATGTCGGATGCCGACTTCTACAAGCGCTGGGGCGTGACGACGCAGCCCGCGGGCCCCAGCGGCAAGTCCTATTCGTTCGAAGGCGGCCACCAGCTCGTCATGTTCGCCGACAGCAAGCAGAAGAAGGCCGCATGGACGTTCATGCAGTTTGTCGCCGCCTCGCCCGCGGCGATTCGCGATTACACGCTGGGTCCGGGCGCCTCGTTGCCGCCGCTCGTTCGCATGCCGGATGCCGAACTCGCGAAGAAGCTCGAAACGCCGATCTTCGAAGCCTTTACGTCGCGGATCATTCCGACGGCGTCCAAACCACCGTACGGACCCGCGTTTTCGTCGGGCGCGTCGGCGATCATGGCGGGCGTGCAACAGGCCGTGACGGGCTCCGAATCGATCGACCAGATCGCAAGCTCGATCGAGCAGCAGCTCGGACGTCGCTGACAGCCTTCGACCGCCGATGACGCAAGCGCCCGGCGCGCAGGCGACCCGGTCGGTCGCCCGCGGCACCGACGACGTGCCGTGGCTCGACACGATGGTGCTGCCGGCCGCGTCGGTGCTCGCGATCGTCGTCGGTTATCCGGTCGTCTACACGCTGCTGCTGTCGACGCAGGATTACAACCTGCTCGGCACGACGCCGCAGCGCTTCGTCGGCGACGACAATTATCGGAAGCTCCTGCTCGATCCGACGTTCTGGCTGTCGCTTCGCAACACGGCCATCTACACGTTCGGCAGCGTCGCCATCGCGGCGCTGCTCGGGCTTGCGCTTGCGCTGCTGACCGAGAACATCGGCGGCCGGCATGGCCGCGCCGCGCGCGCGCTGCTGCTGACGCCGTGGGCGGTCCCGTTCGTCGTCGTCGCATTTCTGTTCCGGTACATGTACCTGCAGAACGGCGGCGCGATCAACGCGCTGCTGCTCGCGATCGGCATCATCGATGCGCCCATTTCGTGGCTCAACGTATCGTCGCTCGCGCTGCCGGCCGTGATGGTGACGAACGTCTGGACGATGACGCCGTTCTTCTTCCTGCTGCTCGCCGCGGCGCTCGCCGGCATTCCGAACGAGGTGATCGAGTCGGCGCGCGTCGATCGCGCGCGCGGCGCGAGCCTCATCGTCCACATCAAGCTGCCGTTCCTGCGCAACGCGCTGCTCGTCAGCAGCCTGCTGATGATCATCGCGAATTTCAACGACTTCGCGAAGATCTGGGCGATGACGCAAGGCGGTCCCGGGTACAGCACGACGACGCTCGTCGTCTATGTCTACCGGCTTGCGTTCGAGAATTTCTCGATCGGTTATGCCTCGGCGATCGGCGTCGTGTGGCTGCTGCTTCTGCTCGCGTTCGCGGTCGCGTATCTTCGCGCGCTGCGAATGACGTGATGGGCACCGGTCTTCCTCGCCGCAGCGTTCACGTTGGCCGCGTTGTCCAGGGCGTCGCCATCGCGCTTGCATTGTTCTGGAGCCTGGCGCCGCTGTACTGGATGCTCGCGACGTCGTTCAAGACGGAGCTCGAGGCGGCGAGCCTCGCGCCGACGTTGTGGCCGCACGAGGTGACCGTCGCGAATTACGTCGGCCTGTGGTCGGGCTCGCTGCCGTTCCTGGACTTCTTCGCCAATACGCTGTTCACCTGCCTCGCGACCGCCATCGTCGCCGTCGTCATTGCGACACCCGCGGCTTATGCGCTGTCCCGTGCGCGCTTCCGGCTGCGCGGAACGATTGGCTACGCAATGCTTTTGTTCCGCATGCTGCCGCTCGTCGTACTGCTCGCACCGCTCTACCTGCTGTTGCTGCACGCGCGGCTGCTCGATACGCATGCGGGCCTCGTCGTGGGCTTCGTCACGTTCGGCCTGCCGTTCGCCGTCTGGATGCTGAAGGGCTTCATCGACGCGGTGCCGATCGAAATCGAGGAAGCGGCGCGTGTCGACGGCTACACGCGCTGGGAGATCGTGCGCAAGGTCGTCGTGCCGCTGATCCTCCCGGGACTGCTGACGACGGCGACGTTCGTGTTCATGGAGGCATGGAACAACCTCATCTACCCGCTGACGTTCGTCACCACGCTCGAGAAGCAGACGCTGCCGGCGGCGCTCGTGCTCACGTTCACCGGCCAGTTCAAGACCGACTGGGGCGGCATGATGGCGGCGGCGACGCTCACGACGCTGCCGCTGATGATCGCGTTCTTCGCCGTGCAGCGCTCGATGGTGCGCGGTTTGACGACCGGCGCGGTCGCCGGCGCGTAGCGATGGCGAAGATTTCGCTTCGCAACGTCGAGAAGCGCTACGACGCGACGCTCGTGCTACGCGACTGCAGCCTCGACATTGCCGACCGCGAGTTCATGGTGCTGGTCGGGCCGTCGGGATCGGGCAAGACGACGCTTTTGCGCATCATCGCCGGCCTGGAGCGCGTCAGCGGCGGCGAGGTCTTCTTCGACGACGCCCGCGTCAACGACGTCGACGTCGGCGACCGCGACATCGCGATGGTGTTCCAGAACTATGGCCTGTATCCGCACATGTCGGTGTACGACAACATGGCGTTCGGGCTGCGCCGGCGCAAGCTCGCCGCGGCCGACATCGACACGCGGGTGCGGCGCACGGCGCGGATGCTCGACATCGAGCCGCTGCTTGCGCGGCGGCCGCGGCAGCTTTCCGGCGGCCAGCGGCAGCGCGTCGCGCTCGGCCGCGCGATCGTTCGCGACCCCGCGGTGTTCCTGCTCGACGAGCCCTTGTCGAACCTCGATGCGCACCTGCGCGTGCAGATGCGCGCCGAAATCCTGAAGGTGCACCGCGCGGTCACCGCGACCGCGGTGTACGTCACGCACGACCAGGTCGAAGCGCTGACGATGGGCGATCGGATCGTCGTGATGAACGGCGGACGCATCCACCAGGTCGGAACGCCGGGCGAGCTCTACGATCGGCCGGTCGACAGGTTCGTCGCATCGTTCATCGGCACGCCGCAGATGGGATTCGTCGATTGCCGCGTCGAGCGCTCCGGCGATCGCGTTACGCTGGCGACGCAGTCGGCCCGGATCGAGGTGCGCGATCCGCATCGACGGTCATTACTCGGCGATCCCGGCGTCACGATCGGCATTCGTCCCGAATGCCTGACCTTGGCATCCGGGAGCGACGCGCAAAGCGCCGAGGTCACGGTGCGCGGCAACGTGCAGGTCGTCGAGATGCTCGGCGCCGAGCACTACGTGCACGTGGCAACGGATGGCGGCGCGCTGACCGCACGCGTGCCGCGGCACCAGTCGGTGAAGGTCGACGAAACCGTCACGTTCGCGGCCGCCGCGCGCGACGTGCATTTGTTCGATCGCGAGACGGGCCGCGCGCTGCGGTAACGTGCGTCACATCTTGGGCAAGGTCACGCCCTTCTGCCCCTGGTACTTGCCGCCGCGATCCTTGTACGACGTCTCGCACACCTCGTCGGACTCGAAGAAGATCACCTGGGCGACGCCTTCGTTCGCGTAGATCTTCGCCGGCAGCGGCGTCGTGTTCGAGAACTCGAGGGTGACGTGGCCTTCCCATTCGGGCTCGAGCGGCGTTACGTTCACGATGATGCCGCAATTGCTCACGAAGACGCCCGCCTCGAGGGCGAAGTTTCCTGCTTCCGGGACGGTAAGGCAGTACACGTCATGATCGCCAGGTCGCTCGCGCACTGCGACGACCTTGTGATTGCGCGGCGATCCGCGTCCACTGAACCGGGAGATCACCTCGGGAAACCGGCGGAACACGGAACGGTCACAGCCGGGAAGGCGAGCGGCGCCACGAATGGAACCGGTCTCGTTGTTGTGGAGCTTGATAGGGTCGGACGCTGTCATGCGCCCGATGTTCACAGGTCGGTCATTGCGGCGATCGAAATCGATGTGATGGCGATGGTTTCCGGGTGCGTCGGCGTAAAAGCCGATGCGTACGTTCCACTCATCGGCCAGTCGGTGAGTCGGAATCAGCTGACCATCGAGCGGTTGACAGACCATCTCGTCGCCGCGGAAGACGCTCCTGTATAGCGGCATCAGCGACTGGCCCGGCCGAAGCGCGCACGCCTGCAGCATCCGTCCATCGCGCAGCATGAAGTCGTGATCGGCTGTGGCATGGATCACCTCGCCGTTGTCGAGCTCGACGTCGATCAACGCGTCCCTGCCGATGTAGCGTGGAGCATCGAGTAGCGACACGATGATGCGGCCATTCTCACCGATGCTGTAGCCCCGGAAGAGCTCGCCCGATTCGGCGCGTCGTGCCATCTCCTCGAGTGTCGGTGCGGTGCCGTCGACGAGCGCGACACGGGTGTCGCCGCGAAAACATCGTGCGTAGGTGCTTTTGCCGAGACACGCCACCAGCACGTTCCGCGGAATCCGGAAGTATTCGATCGTGCGCGCCAGCGCGAACGAATTCGGCGGGATGATGCAGACGTCGCCCCTGAAATCGACGAACGAGCCTTCGTCGAACTTCTTCGGATCGACGATCGTCGAGTTGATGTTCGTGAAGATCTTGAATTCGCTCGAGCAGCGGATGTCGTAGCCGTAGCTCGACGTGCCGTACGACACGATCCGATGGCCGTTCGCCTCGCGGACCTGGCCGGGCTCGAACGGCTCGATCATCCGATGAGACCGGGCCATCTCGCGAATCCATCTATCCGATTTGATCGACACTGGACCTACTCCAATCCGGAAGCTGTTCGAAAACCTTTGACGATCGCAGCCTGCGCAAGTCGGCGATCGAGGGTCGCCAGCTCTCCGCCGATCGGGGCACTGGCTGCGATCGCGCGCGCGAGCTGAATTGCGTCGGCGGCGCGGAGACCATGACGCCACTCAAGGTGGTGCCTCCAGGCGACGACGGCGTTCCAATCGGCGGGGTATGCGCGCGCCCTCGCATCGCTGCTCGCTTCCTCAACCCGAAGCGCAACGAGCGCCGAGCTATTCCAGAACCGCATGCAAGAGTGCTAGTAGCGGGCTTCTTCGCGCTCGTGCAGAAGCGCTTCGAGAATGCTGACGACCCTGGGCAAGCGGATCGGTGGCGGCAACGTGGTGCGCGGAGGACGGACGGCGCCGACGATGATGCCCGGACGCGCGGGATTCTTGGCACGCGAAATGGTTGCACGCTTCGTCTTAGCCATTGTCATTAGCCAGATCAGCGCCAGTCAATGCGCCTTTGGCCGATGCCCACCGCAGACGCCGAGCACGTCGTCGCGATCGCATTACGTGTTCTGCACGACGATGTTCGGGAACTTCGCCGAGAAATCCTCGGCCTTCTTCGCGACCGCGATCGCGACCTTGCGCGCGATTGCCTTGTACGCCTGCGCGACCGCGCCGTCTGGATCGGCAATGACGGTCGGCCGTCCCGAATCGGCCTGCTCGCGAATGTGGATGTCGAGCGGCAGGCTCCCGAGGAACGGCACGTCGTAATCGGCGCACATCCGTTCCGCGCCGCCCTCGCCGAAGATCGGTTCCTCGTGCCCGCAGTTGCTGCAGACGTGGATCGACATGTTCTCGATCACGCCGACGATCGGCACGCCGACCTTCTCGAACATCTTGAGCCCCTTGCGGGCGTCGATCAGCGCGATGTCCTGCGGGGTCGTGACGATCACCGCGCCGGTCACCGGAACCTTCTGCGACAGCGTGAGCGCGATGTCGCCGGTGCCCGGCGGCATGTCGACGATCAGGTAGTCGACGTCGCGCCAGTTCGTGTCCTTCAGCAGCTGCTCGAGCGCCTGCGTGACCATCGGGCCGCGCCACACCATCGGCGTGTCGGTATCGATCAGAAAGCCGATCGACATCGCCTGCACGCCGTACGCCTCCATCGGCTCGAGCGTCTTGCCGTCCTTCGATTCGGGACGTCCGGCGAGCCCGAGCATCATCGGCTGCGACGGCCCGTAGATGTCGGCGTCGAGCACGCCGACGCTCGCGCCTTCGGCGGCCAGCGCCAGCGCGAGATTGACCGCGGTCGTCGACTTGCCGACGCCGCCCTTTCCGCTCGCGACGGCGACGATATTCCTGACGCCAGGAACCAGCTTCACGCCGCGCTGCACCGCATGCGACGTCGCCTTCTGAGACACGTTCACCGTCACGCGCGACACGCCGGGCAGCTTCGCGATCGCATCGTGCACGAGTCGCCTGATCGCCTCGTGCTGGCTTTTGGCTGGATACCCCAGCTGGATGTCGACGTTGACGTTACCACCCTCGACGCGGACGCTCTTCACCGATTTCGCCGTGACGAAATCGCGCTCGAGATTGGGATCCGTGACCTGGCGCAGGCACTGCTGCACCTCTTGCTCGGTGACTGCCATGAAATCCTCGGGTTGCCGATCGCCGACACGCGTTTGCGCGCGGCGAAAGCCATCATTTTAGCCTTCCCCGTCCGCGCAACCCGGGCAAAACGCTTCGTTTTGTTAAAATCGCCGATTCCCCGCCTCGCCCGCCCCTCCAACATCGAATGCCCGCGAACCCGTCCCGCACGCTGTTCGTCACGACGGCGCTGCCGTACGCGAATGGTCCGTTCCACATCGGCCACATCATGGAGTACATCCAGGCCGACATCTGGGTTCGCTTCCAGCGGATGCAGGGGCATGCGGTGCACTTCGTCTGCGCGGACGACACGCATGGCGCGCCGATCATGCTGGCCGCGGAAGGCGAAGGCATCACGCCCGAAGCGCTGATCGCGCGCGTCGGCGAATCGCACCGGCAGGACTGGGCGCGCTACCTCGTCAGCTTCGACACGACGTACTCGACGCATTCGCCGGAGAACGTCGAGCTCGCGCAATCGATCTTCCGCGCGCTGGCGCGGCGCGGCCTGATCGCCACGCGGACGATCTCGCAATTCTTCGATCCGGTGAAGGGCATGTTCCTGCCCGATCGCTACATCAAGGGCACCTGCCCGAGATGCGGCGCGAAGGATCAGTTCGGCGACGCGTGTGAAGTGTGCGGATCGACGTATTCGCCCACCGACCTGATCGATCCGTATTCGACGATAACCGGCGCACGGCCCGAGATGCGCGAATCGGAGCATTTGTTCTTCCGGCTGTCGGCGCCCGAAGTCGTCGCGTACCTGAAGCAGTGGACGGTGGCACCTGCGCCCGGGCAATCGCTGCAGCCGGAGGTGTACAACAAGGTGCAGGAGTGGCTGGGCGATCACGGCAAGCGCCTCGACGACTGGGACATCTCGCGCGATCCGCCGTACTTCGGCATCGAGATTCCCGACCAGCCCGAAGGCAAGCCGCCCAAGTATTTCTACGTCTGGCTCGACGCGCCGATCGGCTACCTGGCGGCGCTCAGGAAGCATTTCGATTCGGGCGCGGCACGCGCGCTCGGCGAGCCGCGAAGCTTCGACGCGTTCATGGCCGATGCGGCCGTCGAGCAATATCACTTCATCGGCAAGGACATCGTCTACTTCCATACGCTGTTCTGGCCGGCGATGCTGCACTTCTCCGGCCGCAAGACGCCGACGAACGTATTCGTGCACGGCTTCATCACGCTCGACGGCGAGAAGATGTCGAAGTCGCGCGGCACCGGCATCTCGCCGCAGCGCTACATCGAAATGGGCCTCGATCCCGAATGGCTGCGCTATTACCTCGCGGCCAAGTTGAACGGCAAGGTCGAGGACGTCGACTTCACGAAGGACGACTTCGTCGCCCGCGTCAACAGCGACCTGATCGGCAAGTACGTCAACATCGCAAGCCGCGCGGCGCCGTTCATCACGCGCCATCTCGGCGGGGCGCTCGGCACGCCGCTCGAATCGGACACCGACCGTGCGAACCGGCTGACGATCGCGCAGATGGATGCGGAAACGGCACGCGCGAACTACGACGCGCGCGAGTTCGGCAGGGTGCTTCGCGATGCGATGCGGATCGCCGACCGCATCAACGAGGCGTTCGACGCCGCACAGCCGTGGCTGCTCGCCAAGGACGCCGCGAAGCGCGACGCGCTGCAGACGGTCTGCTCGCAGGCGCTTTCGGGCTTCCAGTCGCTCAGCGTGGTGCTCGCGCCGGTGTTGCCGGGCGTTGCATCCCGCGTCGCCCGCGAACTCTTCGGCCTCGATCGGGATTTCGTCTGGTCCGATGCGTGGAAGGAGCCGGCGCGCATCAACGCGTACCGGCATCTGATGACGCGCGTCGATGCGAAGAAGGTCGACGCGCTGCTCGGGCTCGAGACGGGGGCGGGCCTCACCCCCTCTGCCGCGGCGACCCTCACCCCTTCGCCCTCTCCCGCCAGCGGGAGCGGGGAAATGTCGAGCGGCGCGGATGCGCCGCAGATCACCGTTGACGACTTCGGCAGGATCGACCTTCGCATCGCGCGCATCGTCGCCGCCGAGGCGGTCGAGGGGGCGGACAAGCTCGTCAAGCTGACCCTCGACATCGGCGAAGCCCGGCCGCGCACCGTGTTCGCCGGCATCAAATCGGCGTACGCGCCGCAAGCACTCGTCGGGCGCCTGACGCCGATGGTGGCCAATCTCGCGCCGCGCAAGATGCGCTTCGGCCTGTCCGAGGGCATGGTGCTCGCAGCGTCGGGCGAAGGTCCCGGCGTCTACCTGCTGACGCCCGATTCCGGCGCGACGCCGGGCATGCGCGTCAAGTAGCGGGCGCTGCGGCGCGCTGCGCGCGTGCCGGAAAGATCGAGTTCCACCGCGAGACGCCGTTCGCGCAGCGCGCGTGCCGAAAGGATGCAGTTCCATCACGCCGCGCCCTCCGCGCCGCTCATGTGCCTTGCATGTGTGACGCATGTGCATATAATGTTAAAGCCATGGAACGCAAGACCGCGCGCCTCACGCTGCTCATCGATCCGCGAAAGAAGAAGCTGTTCGAGGAGATCTGCGCGACGCAAGACCTGACGCCATCGCAGGTGGTGCGCCGGCTGATCCGCGAGTACGTGATCGAGCACGCCGGCGCGCGCAAGCTGCCGGCGTGGCTGGTCGACAGCCGCGCCGGGGACGCCGCGGACAAGGATCGCTGACGTGCCGGGCACCGGCACGTTCGACGCGCTGCACGGCGTCATCGCCGTCGTCGTCGCCTGGCTCGCACTCGGTGCGATCTGCATGGTCAGGCCCCGCGACCTGCGCGTCGTTCGCGTGTTCTTTCCCGCCGGCGCCGTCGCGGGCGTGCTGCTGGCCATCTTCGGAGCCATCGCGCTCGCCGACGCACCGCAGCTGATGGTGCTGCCGCTCGGGCTGCCCGATCTTCCGTTCCACCTGCGAATCGATGCGCTGTCGGCGTTCTTCCTGCTGCTGCTGGGCTGCGCGAGCGCGTGCATCTCGCTTTTCTCCTCCGGCTATTTCCGCAGCGAGGAAGGCATGTCGCCGGGCCTCGTCGGGTTGCAGTATCACGTCTTCCTCGCCGCGATGGCGCTCGTCCTCGTCGCCGACGATGCGTACCTCTTCATGGTGGCGTGGGAAACGATGGCGCTCGCCTCGTTCTTCCTCGTCACGACCGATCATCGCAAGCAGGAGATTCGCCGCGCGGGATACCTGTACCTGCTGATCGCGCACGTCGGCGCAATCGCGATCCTGCTCTGCTTCGGCGTGCTTCAGGGCGGCCGCGGTGACTACACGTTCGATGCGATGCGCGCGGCGACCCTCGCCGGCAGCTGGCCGAGCATCGCGTTCTTCCTGGCGCTCGCCGGTTTCGGCGCCAAGGCCGGCTTGCTGCCGCTGCACGTCTGGCTGCCCGAGGCGCATCCGGCGGCACCGTCACCGGTGTCCGCATTGATGAGCGGCGTGATGCTGAAGACCGCGATCTACGGGCTTCTGCGCGTGACGTTCGATCTGCTGCACGTGCAAGCGTGGTGGTGGGGCGTCGTCGCGCTCGCGCTCGGCCTGCTGACCGCTCTCTTCGGCGTCATCTTCGCGGCCGTTCAAACGGACATGAAGCGGCTGCTCGCCTATTCGTCGATCGAGAACATCGGCGTCATCGTCGCGGCGATCGGGCTTGCGATCGTGTTCGAGGCGAACGGCAAGCCGCTCGTCGCCGCCATCGCATTGACCGCCGCGCTGTATCACGCGCTCAATCACGCGTTCTTCAAGAGCCTGCTGTTCCTCGCGACCGGCTCGGTGCTCCATTCGACCCGCGAGCGAAGCCTCGGTCGCCTGGGTGGCCTCATCCATCGGATGCCATGGGTCGCGTGGCTCGCCCTCATCGGCACGCTCGCCATCGCCGGGCTGCCGCCGCTGAACGGCTTCGTCTCCGAGTGGCTGCTGCTGCAGGCATTCCTCTTCACGCCGAGCCTGCCGCAGTCGTTCGTCAACATGCTGGTGCCGCTCGCGGCCGCCGCACTCGTGCTCGCCGTCGCGCTCGCGGCCTACGTGATGGTCAAGTTCTACGGCGTCGTGTTCCTCGGGCGCCCGCGCGAACCCGACCTCGTGCACGCGCACGACGCTGGCGTACGGGAGCGCACCGCTCTTCTGCTCCTTGCCATCGGGTGCGTGCTGCTCGGGCTCTTCCCCGTGCACGTGATCGCCGGAATCGACCACGTGAACGCGCAACTGCTGACGACGAGCGTGAAGCCGGCGGGAGCGTCGTCGTGGTGGCTGCTCGCGCCGGTGGCACTCGAACGGTCGAGCTACAGCCCGCTGATCGTCTTCGGCGTGATCTTCGGCGTCGTTCTCGTCACGATGTTCGTCGTGCATCGCGTCTGGCACGGACGCGTCCGGCGGGCACCGGCATGGACCTGCGGCTTTCCGCTCCTCACTGCGCGGATGCAGGACACCGCCGAGGGCTTCGGCCAGCCGATCCGGCAGGTTTTCGAGCCGTTCTTTCGCATCGAGCGCCACCTGCCGTCGCCCTCCGATACTGCACCTGTCTATTTCATGCGCGCGAGCGATCGCCTGTGGGCATGGCTCTACGTGCCGATCGCGCACGCCGTCGAGGCCGCCGCACGCGTCGTCGGCCTGCTTCAGCAGGGTCGCATCGGCGTCTACCTGGGCTACAGCTTCGTGACGCTGATCGCGCTGCTGTTCTTCGTTCGATGAATCGGCCGAACGCGACCCACGCCCCACGCCCCTACCCTCTGCCCGCGCGCGTGGAGAGGGCGCCGAGCGACAGCGAGGCGGGTGAGGGGGAGCCCGAGCGATGACCGCAGGCGCGCTCGGTTCGCAGCTGCTGCAGGTCGCCGTGGCCCTCGCGCTCGCGCCACTGCTCGTCGGCTGGGTCAACCAGTGCCGCGCATGGCTTTCCAACAGGCGCGCGCCGTCGATCCTGCTGCCCTACCGCACGATCCGCAAGCTCTTCGTGAAGGACGCCGTCGTCGCCGACAACGCGTCGCCGGTCTTTCGCATCGCGCCTTACGTCGTGTTCGGCGCGATGACCTGCGCCGCCGCGATCGTGCCGTCGCTCGCGACCGCGCTGCCCTTTGGCACGGCGGCCGATGCGATCGCGCTCGTCGGATTGTTTGCGCTCGCGCGCGTCTTCCTCGCGCTCGCGGCAATGGACATCGGCACCCCGTTCGGCTCGCTCGGCGCACGGCGCGAGATGTTCATCGGCTTCCTCGCCGAGCCGGCGCTTCTGATGGTGCTCTTCACCGCGTCGCTGATCTCCGGCTCGACGTCGCTGCCGACGATCGTCGACACGCTCGCGCACGGCCCGCTCGGCATCTATCCGAGTCTCGCGTTCGCCGGCGTCGCGTTCACGATGGTGTCGCTCGCGGAGAACGCGCGGATCCCGATCGACAATCCGGCCACGCATCTGGAACTCACGATGATCCACGAGGCGATGCTGCTCGAATACTCGGCGCGCCACCTGGCGCTCCTCGAATGGGCTTCCGCGCTCAAGCTCTTCAATTATTCGTGCATCGGGCTCGCACTGTTCGTGCCGTTCGGCGTCGCCGAGGGCGCGAACGCGCTCGCGATCATCGCGGCCGCGCCCGTGCTGATTGCGAAGCTCGCGATCGGCGGTGCGGGCCTCGCGCTGATCGAGACGCTGTCGGCCAAGCTTCGCATCTTCCGTGCGCCCGAATTCCTCGGCACCGCGTTCCTGCTGGCCGTGCTCGGGATGCTCGTCAAGCTGCTGCTGGGAAGCTGATGTCGATCGGCGCGCAACTCATCAACCTGTTCGCGGCGATCCTGCTGCTGCTCGCGTTCGCGATGCTGTCGCAGCGGCGCGTCGTGTCGCTGGTCGATCTCTTCGCGGCGCAGGGCCTCGTGCTCGCGCTGTCGACGGCCGTCGTCGCGTACACGACGGCGCAGCCGCACCTCTACCAGTCGGTCGCGCTGACGCTGCTGCTGAAGGTGTTCCTGCTGCCATGGCTGCTCTACCGGATGGTGCGCAGGCTCGACGTGCGCTGGGAGTTCGAGGGCCTCGTGAACATCCCGACGACGATGTTGATCGGCATCGTGCTCGTCGTCTTCGCATTCAACCTCGCGCTGCCGATCTCCGAGATCGCGAGCACCGTGACCCGGTCGACCCTCGGCATCGCGATCGCCAGCGTCATGCTGTCATTCCTGATGATGATCGTGCGGCGCAAGGCGATTCCACAAGTGATCGGTTTTCTCGCGATGGAAAACGGCCTCTTCTTCGCGGCGACGAGTGCCACCTACGGCATGCCGATGGTCGTCGAGCTCGGCATCGCACTGGACGTGCTCGTCGGCATGCTGATCCTGGGCGTCTTCTTCTTCCAGATCCGCGAGCAGTTCGACAGCCTCGATCTCAAGAACCTCGAGCAGCTCCGCGACGATCATGCGCCGCGCGCTGGCGTTTCGCCCGGGACGACGACGGTGTCCGCGGAACCGAAACAACCGTGATCGCGATCGTCGCGGTGCTCGCGTTGCCGCTCATCGGTGGCGGCGTGCTCGCCTTCGTCGGCGAACGGCCGTACGCGTCGCGGGTCAACGTCGCCGCGAGCCTGGCGACGTTTCTCGCCGCCGCCGCCCTCACGATCGACGTGATCCTGCACGGGCCGCAGGTCGCGCTCGGCCGCCAGTTCCTCGTCGATCCGTTCAACGTGTTCCTCGTCGCGCTGACCGCGTTCGTCGCGTTCACGACGTCGGTTTTCTCGCGGCCCTACATGCTGATCGAGGCCGAGCACGGGCGCCTCACTGTCGCGCGGCTGCGCCTCTATCACAGCATGTACCAGCTGTTCACGTTCACGATGCTGCTCGCGCTGCTCACGAACAACGTCGGCGTGCTGTGGGTGGCGATGGAAGGCGCGACGTTGACGACGGTGCTTCTCGTGTCGCTCTATCGCACGCCGGCGAGCCTCGAGGCCGCCTGGAAATACTTCATCCTGTGCGGCGTCGGGATCGCGCAGGCATTGTTCGGCACGATCCTGCTCTACTTCGCGGCGGAGAAGGTGCTTGGCGCGGGCGGCAACGCGTTGCTCTGGACCGAGCTCAACGGCGTTCGCGCGGATCTCGAACCGACGGTCCTCGCGATCGCGTTCGTGTTCCTGCTCGTGGGCTATGGCACGAAGGTCGGCCTGGTGCCGCTGCACAACTGGCTCCCCGACGCGCACGCCGAAGGGCCGACGCCGGTATCGGCCGTGCTGTCCGGGCTGCTGCTGAACGTCGCGCTGTACGCGGTCGTCCGCTGCAAGGTTTTGGTCGACGGTGCGCTGCCCGGTGCATTCGCAAGAAACCTGATGATGGGCTTCGGCCTCGTCTCCGTCGTCGTCGCCGCATTCCTGCTCTTGCGCCAGCGCGACATCAAGCGGCTCTTCGCCTATTCGTCGATCGAGCACATGGGCATCATCACGTTCGCGTTCGGACTCGGCGGTCCCGTCGCGAACTTCGCGGGCCTGCTGCATATGACCGTGCATTCGCTCACCAAATCGGCGATCTTCTTCGCGGCCGGGCATGCGGCGCAGAAGACGGGGACGCAGGTCATGCACGACATCCGCGGCCTGGTGACGATCAGCCCCGTCATCGGCTGGGGCCTTGCACTCGGCGCGCTGGCGATCCTCGGCATGCCGCCGTTCGGCGTGTTCGCCAGCGAATTTCTGATCCTGACGACGGCCATGCGCGAACAGCCGTGGGCGACGCCGTTCCTGCTCGCCGCACTCGGCGTCGCGTTCGCCGCGATTTTCTCGAAAGTGCAGCCGATGGTGTTCGGCGATACGACAGCAACGCGATTGCCGGTGCGGCCCGCGATGCTGCCGGTGTTCGTCCATCTCGCACTCGTGCTGATGCTCGGACTGTGGATTCCGCCGTTTCTCGCGCAGTGGTACCGCAGCGCTGCGCAATTGATCGGATGAGAGCAACGTACGCACCGTCACCCACTCTTCGGGCACCCTCTCCCGCAACGCGGGACAGGGACAGGTCGAGGGCTCGGTCGTGAACGTCGCGCCGCTCGGACTCGTCGCTGCACCGCTTGCCGGCGGCGTCCCCGCGCAGCGGGCGCAGGTGAGCTCGGGACAGTTGCTGACCGCTTGCCGGCTCGCATGGGAGAACGACGGCCGCCTGGTCGCGCTGTGGGGCAGCGACGAGCGCGACCTGCACCGCGGCTTCTGCCTGCGCGTCGTGCTGGAGGATTCCGACGGCCTGACGCTGCTCGAGCACACGCTGCGCGACGATCGTTCGCGCTATCCCGATCTGACGCCGATCTTTCCGGCGGCGAACCGGATGCAGCGGGCGACGTACGATCTGCTCGGCATTGCGGCCGAATCCGACGACCAGCGTTCGTGGTTGTGGGCACCCGCGCACGCGACGCACGCATTTCCGCTCCGCCGCGATTTCGCGCCGCCCGGAGAGACGGCGGACGAGCAGCCCGAATACGCGTTCGTGCGCGTCGACGGCGAAGGCGTCCACGAGATTCCGGTCGGCCCCGTGCACGCGGGCATCATCGAGCCGGGGCACTTCCGCTTCCAGGTCGTCGGCGAGAAAGTGCTCCGCCTCGAGGAGCGTCTCGGCTACACGCACAAGGGCGTCGAGAAGCGCTTCGAGTCGATGACGGTCGACGACGGCGCCCGGCTCATCGGACGCGTTTCAGGCGACAGCACCGTCGCGTACGCGTGGGCGTTCGCCGAAGCCGTCGAAGCCGCGGCGAGTTTCGTGCCGCCGGCGCGCGCCCGGTGGATTCGCGCGCTCTGTCTCGAACGCGAGCGCCTTGCCAATCATCTCGGCGACATCGGCGCCATCGGCAACGATGCGGGCTTCGCGTTCGGCCTCGCGCAATTCTCGCGGCTGCGCGAGGACGTGCTGCGCCTCAACCAGGCCGCGTTCGGCCATCGCCTCATGATGGACGTCGTCGTCCCCGGCGGCCTTTCGCGCGAGCTCGCGTTCGAGCACGTGCATGCGATGCACGACGAAGCCGATCGCATCGCGCGGCAGATCGCGCGGCTGCGCGGCATCTACGATGAGCACGCCGGCGTGCAGGATCGCTTCCGCAATTGCGGACGCGCGGCACCCGGCCTCGCGCGCTCGTTCGGGCTCATGGGAGTCGCCGGACGCGCGAGTGGCCAGGCACGCGACATTCGCTGCGACTTCCCGGCCGCGCCGTACGATCTGCTCGACGTGCGCATCGCGACACAGAGCGCGGGCGACGTCTGGGCACGCGTCGCGGTGCGCTTCGACGAGGCACTCGAATCAACGCGGCTCATCGGCGTCATCACGACCGCGTTGCTCGACCCCGCGACGAAAGGTCCGATGCACGCGCCGGGTCCCGATCTTCCCGCCGACCGGATCTCGCTCGGTTACGTCGAAGGGTGGCGCGGACCCGTGCTCGTCGCGCTCGAAATCGGCGAAGGCAACGTGATCCGCCGCTGCCATCCGCAGGACCCGTCGTGGTGCAACTGGCCGGTGGTCGAGCACGCGATCATCGGCAACATCGTTCCCGACTTCCCGCTGATCAACAAGTCGTTCAACCTGTCGTACAGCGGGCACGACCTCTGATGTACGAGACGCTTCGGCAAATCCTTCGTGTCGGCATCCGCAGCGAGCCCGCGCCGGCGCCGCTCGCCGAGGACGTCGTCGTACGGCGGCTGCACGAGGAGATCCTGCGCACGCTCGGACGCGCCCTCACGCTTCGTCACGTCGACGCCGGATCGTGCAACGCCTGCGAGCTCGAATCGCAGGCGCTGTCCAATCCCTACTACAACGTCGAAGGGCTCGGCATCCGCTATGTCGCAAGCCCGCGGCACGCGGACGCGCTGATCGTGACCGGCCCGGTGACGAAGAACATGGCGGACGCGCTGCGGCGCACGTACGACGCGATGCCGGAGCCGAAGCTCGTGATTGCGGCGGGCGCCTGTGCGAGCGGCTGCGGCGTGTACGGCGCCAATTACGCGACCGTCGGTGCCGTCTCGGCCATCGTGCCCGTCGACGTCGCAATCCCCGGCTGCCCGCCGTCGCCGGTGGCGCTCCTGCAGGGCATTCTCGCCGCCGTCAGTGCGAGCGCCGCAAAGCCGAGGTGATGCGGGCCGCGCTCTCGCCGTGCGAGCGCCGCATCTGGTAACGTTCACCGTTTCGATCCGGGAGGACATACGATGCTGCAATCGATCCGCAAGTCGCTGGCCGTGGCAGCGCTCGGCGCGTTCCTCGCCGGTGGCGTTGCGTTCGCCGCCGACGACATCAAGGCCGGCTCGATCACCAACAGCCCGCCGATGATTTCCTACGCCTCCGACGGCACGACGCTGCAGGGCGCCATCGTCGATCTCGCGGCCGCGATGAGCAGGCAGATGGGGCGGACGATCGTCTTCGAATCGATTCCGTTCAACGCGCAGATTCCCGCGATGCAGGCGAAGCGCATCGACATCACG
>DATNGN010000052.1:0-2453 GCA_035605875.1 Casimicrobiaceae bacterium | reverse complement strand
CTGGTCGACGGCATGGGTGCGCGCGGTTACGACGAAGCCTTCGCGCGCCAGATCTATCAGCAGATCCTGGGCTTCGGCGAATACGGCTTTCCCGAATCGCACTCGGCATCGTTCGCGCTGCTCGTCTACGTGTCGTCGTGGCTGAAGCACTACGAGCCCGCGGCGTTCTGCGCGGCGCTCCTCAATTCGCAGCCGATGGGCTTCTACGCACCCGCACAGCTCGTCGGCGATGCGCGCCGGCACGGTGTCGATGTGCGCCCGCCCGATGTGACGGTGAGCGAGTGGGATTGCACGCTGGAAAAATGGGGTCAGAGCCATTTATCCGGAGACGACCGAATCCAGTCAACGGACGGTATCCGGATAAATGGCTCTGACCCCATTTTGCGCCTCGGCCTGCGCCTCGTCGGCGGGCTCACCGAAGCCGGCGCCAAGCGCATCGTCGAAGCGCGCCGCGAGCGCGCCTTCACGAGCGTCACGGATCTCGCGCATCGCGCGAGGCTCGACCGGCGCGACCTGACCGCCCTCGCCGATGCCGATGCCCTCGCGGCGCTCGCCGGCCACCGCCACGATGCGGTGTGGGACGTCGCCGGCATCGAGCGATTGCCCGAGTTGCTGGCCGGCACGCCATTCGATGAAGCGCAGCCCGCCTTGCCGTCCCCGACCGAAGGCCAGGACATCGTCGCCGACTACCGGCGGCTCGGATTGACGCTGCGCCGGCATCCGCTGGCGCTCCTGCGCCGCCAACTGCGCGAGCGCCGGCTCGCGACCGCCGACGACGTCCATCGCGCGCCGCATGGCCGCCTCGTTCGCACCGCCGGCATCGTCATCGGCCGCCAGCGGCCGGATACGGCAAGCGGCGTCGTCTTCGTTACGCTCGAAGACGAAACCGGCGCGACGAACGTCATCGTCTGGCGCGATGTGGGTGACCGGCAGCGCCGCGAGCTCCTCGGCGCGCGGCTCCTCGGCGTCTACGGCAAGGTCGAGCGCGAAGGCAGCGTCGTGCATGTGCTCGCCGGCCACCTCGTCGATCTCACGCCCATGCTCGGGTCGCTGCCCACGCGCTCGCGCGATTTCCATTAGTGGGGTCAGACCCCGGGTCGGACCCCACTTTTG
This sequence comes from Casimicrobiaceae bacterium, assembly GCA_035605875.1. Lineage (GTDB taxonomy): Bacteria > Pseudomonadota > Gammaproteobacteria > Burkholderiales > Casimicrobiaceae > VBCG01. The sequence continues at coordinate 1,340 of DATNGN010000052.1, read as the reverse complement.
CGCCGGAGTAAGATGACAGCCGCACGTCCGCAACGATTGTCAACGTGGTCAAGCCTGAATTCGATCTCGCCGTCATCGGCGGCGGCGCCGGCGGACTTGTCGTCGCCGCCGGCGGCGCCCGGCTCGGCGCGAAGATCGCGCTGATCGAGAAGGACCGGCTCGGCGGCGACTGCCTGTGGCACGGCTGCGTACCGTCCAAGACGTTGCTGAAGTCGGCGCGCGTCGCGCACGCGATGCGCCACGCTGACCGCTGGGCGCTTGCTCCGGCGGACCCGAAACCGGATCTCGCGCGCGTCATGACGCACGTCGCGGGCGTCGTCGCCGGCATCGCGCTGCACGACAGCCCCGAGCGCTTTCGCAGCCTCGGCGTCGACGTCATCCAGGGCAGCGGCCGGTTCGTTTCGCCGACCGCATTCGAAGTCGACGGACGCACGATCACTGCGAAGCATTTCGTGATCGCGACCGGCTCGCGACCCGCGATTCCGCCGATCGCCGGGCTCGCGCACGTCCCGTACCTGACGAACCAGACGGTGTTCGCGCTGCGCGAACCGGTGCCGCGTCTCATCATCGTCGGCGCCGGGCCGATCGGCAGCGAAATGGCGCAGGCGTTCCGTCGCCTCGGCAGCGAGGTGATCGTCGTCGACATGGCGAACAAGATCCTGCCGCGCGAAGACGCCGACGTCGCCGCCGTCGTGCAGCGACAACTCGAGGCGGAGGGTGTCCGCTATCGTCTCGGCATCAGCGTCGGCGGCGTAATGCCCGGTCATCCGCATGGCGGCCGCGTCCGCATGACGCTGCGCACGGCGAACGGCGCGGTCGAGCAGCTCGCAGCGTCGCATCTGATGCTCGCCGCCGGGCGCGTGCCGAACATCGAAGGTCTCGGCCTCGACGCGGCCGGCGTGCACGCCGACAACGGCCGCATCGTCGTCGACGACGTTCTGACGACGACCAATCCACGCATTCACGTCGTCGGCGACGTCGCCGGCACGTATCCATTTACGCACGTCGCCGAGCATCATGCGGGCATCGTGCTGCGCCAGACGCTGTTCCGGATGAGCTGGGCGAAGCCATCGAGTGTCGTTCCATGGTGCACGTACACTGACCCCGAGCTCGCGCGCGTGGGACTTTCCGAAGCGGAAGCACGCCGACATGGAATCGAGCACCGCATCTATCGCTTCCCGTTCGACGACGTGGATCGCGCGCGCGCCGAAGGCGAAACCGAGGGCTTCGCAAAGCTCGTGACCGATCGGCGCGGGCGGTTGCTCGGCGCCGCGATTGTCGGCGCGGATGCCGGCGAGCTCATCGCCGAATGCGTGCTCGCGATCGGCAAGCGGATGAAG
>DATNGN010000051.1:0-10348 GCA_035605875.1 Casimicrobiaceae bacterium | reverse complement strand
GTGCCGGCGTACTTGACGCTGACGTTGCGGATTTCGAGCTTGCTCAAGGAGGGCTGCCGGAGAACGAACAGCCCGCAAGATTACGCCGAGTGGCGCGACGGCGCGAGCGATTCGCGCCAAGCGCACTTCGCAAGGCGCCGCGGGGGGGCGCCTCGATCATTCGGCGGGCGGCGCGTTCAGGTCGGGCGACGATGTGGGCGACCGTGCCGAAGTCACCGGCTACGAGTTCCATCCTGAAGGCGTGCGCGGCGGTGCCGAGGGGTTCGCAACAGGCGCCACCGCTTCGCGCCGCGCGACGGTCGCCGCCGCGCTCGTCATCGCGACCGCCGTTTCGCTCGTCCTGGAACGCACCGACCGCGGGGCGAAAAAGGCGCGCGACGAGGCGTCGGTCGCGAATGCCGTCAGCAATTTCATGACGGATCTTTCAGCGCCAATAGCGTCGATCGCAACTTCGACAAGCCGACGCGCGAGCTGTCGGCCGTCGAGTTGCTCGATCGCGGCGCGAGAAACGTCGACGTTGGCCTCGACCAGGCGTGCCGCAAACGATGTCCCGCAGAGCGCGCCGCGCACGCGTCGAGCGCGCGCTCGCGGGATCGGCTGAGACCGCTACTTCATCGCATCCTTGACGTACTGGTCGGTGACGACCATCGAGTAGTCGGGCAGCGTCTTCTCGATCTGCTTTTGCGAAAGCTCGAACTTCGACGTCGCTTCGAGTGCCTTCGCGGCGATGCTGTCCTTGCCGCCGCCCAGCCATTTGCTGTTCTGCTCGGCGAGCGTCGGGAAGTGATAGAGCGCCATGCCCGCGGGGACGTTTTCGGGCTTCGCGCCCGACCACTTCGCCACTGCCTTCACTTCCGGCGAATCGGCCGTCCACTTCGCCTTGTTGTCGCGATAGCGCGCGTCGGCGGCCGCGAGCACCTTGACGAACTTGACCATGAAGTCGTGGTGATCCTTCGCCCAGTTCTTGTTGACCACATAGCCGTCGAACGTCGCCTTGCCGGTCTCGGCCGACAGCTTGCCCGACGTCATGATCACCTTGCCGTCCTTCTTGACTTCGGAGAGGACCGGGTCCCAGATCCACGTCGCCTGGATGTCGCCGCGCTGCCATGCGGCGCGAACTTCCGGCGGACGCATGTTGAGGATCTGCACGTCCTTCGGGTCGATGCCCGCCTGCTCGAGCGCGACCATCGTGTGGAAGTGCGTGGTCGAGTTGAACGGCATCGCGATCTTCTTGCCCTTCAGATCCTTGATGCTGTTGATGCCGGAACCATTCTTCGCGACGAGCGCCTCGGCGTCGCCGATGTCGTCGAGAATCCAGAAGAGCTCGAACGGCTCGCCGCGCGACACCGCCGCGGCGATGCCCGCGGAGCCGACCTCGCCGATCTGCACGGCGCCGGACGCCATGGCCTTGATCACCTCGCCGCCACCGCCGAACTGCTTCCAGTTGATCTTGTAGCCGGTCGCCTTTTCGAGGTCCTTCGCGTCCTGCGACACGCGGTACGGATCGAGCATGTCCTGATAGGCGATCGTCACTTCCTTCTGCTGCGCCATGGCGGCGCTCGCCGCGAACGCGAGTGCAACGCCGACGAACCAAAGCCGTTTCATACTCCCTCCTGATGGAATTGGGGGCTGAAGCCTAGAGCGAAGAGACCGTCTTGCGCAAGACGTCCGCGATCTGGTCGATGTGCTGCCGCTCGGCGATGAACGGCGGCGCCACGAGCGCCGAGTCGCCGGTGTTCTTGAGGTTGAGGCCGTTGTCGAAAAGCTTCTTCTGCAGCGCGTTCCCCCGCCGGCCGGGCGCGCCGTCGGATTCGATGTCGATGGTGGCGAAGAGACCGTAGCCGCGGATGTCGGTGACGTTGCGCGTGCCCTCGAGCGAGAACATCGCGTCCTGGAAGTAGGGCGCGAGCTCGCGCGCGCGCTCGAACAGGCCCTCGTTGCGGTAGATGTCGAGCGTCGCGAGGCCGGCGGCGCAGGCCGCCGGGTGACCGGAATACGTGTACCCGTGGAAGAACTCGATCGCGCCGGCCTGCGCGGCCGTCATGATCGCGTCGTGCACGCGATCCGAGATCGCGACGGCGCCCATCGGCTGCGCCGCATTCGTGAGCGCTTTCGCCATCGTCATCATGTCGGGCATGACGCCGAAGCTTTGCGCAGCGAACGGCTGGCCGGTGCGGCCGAAGCCGGTGATGACCTCGTCGAAAACGAGCAGGATGCCGTGCTGGTCGCAGATTGCGCGCAGTCGTTCGAGGTAGCCCTTCGGCGGGACGATGCAGCCGGCGGAACCGGCGATCGGCTCGACGAAGCACGCGGCGATGTTCTCCGCGCCGTAAAGGTTGACGAAGCGCAGCAGGTCGTCGGCGAGCTCGGCCCCGTGCTCGCCCTGGCCCGGTACGTAGCGATTCGCGTCCAGATGCGTGTGCCGCATGTGGACGACGCCGGCGACGCCAGGACCGTATTTGCGCCGGTTATTGACGATGCCCGACAGCGCGACACCGCCGAAGTTGACGCCGTGATACGCACGCTCGCGCGAAACGAACATCGTGCGGCCGCTTTGCCCGCGCGCCTGGTGATAGGCGAGCGCGGCCTTCATCGCCGTGTCGATCGCTTCGGAGCCGGAATTGACGAAGAAAATGTGCTTGAGATCGCCGGGCGTCAGCTCGGCGACGCGTGAGGCGAGCTCGAAACTCTTCGGATGCCCGCGCAGGAACGGCGCGAAGTCCAGTTCGCCGAGCTGCCGATGTACCGCTTCGGCGATCTCCTTGCGGCAATGGCCCGCCGCGACGCAGAAGAGGCCCGACGACGCGTCGATGATCTTGTCGCCGCGGTCGTTGTAGTAGTACATGCCTTCGGCGCGAACGATGATCCGCGGATCGGCCTTGAAGTCGCGGTTCGACGTGAACGGCATCCACAACTCGTCGAGCGAGAGCGGCTTTTGCGCGGGTTGGTTGCGAAGCGTCAATTCGGAGTGGCCCATGGGTATGAAGGAGCAAGGAGTTAGGATCGAGGATCGAGGGAACGTTGGCGGATCAAGCAGCTCGGCCCAGTCCCTGGTCCGCTTCGGCTTCGGTCATCATATGCCTTTCTAGCGCCAAGTCGCCGCTGCCACAAGGAGCCAGAGCACGTCGCGGGGATAGGCCAGACGCGAACACGACGCCGGCGCTCCCTCGATCCGCGATCCGAATTCTCGCTCCCCGCTCCCATGTGGAACCACCTGATCCACCTCTCCTTCCAGAGCAAGGTCGGCCTGCAGGCGCAGATCCGCGAGATGCTCGTCGCGGCGATCCTCGACGGCCACATTCCGGTCGGCGTCGCGCTGCCGTCGACGCGCGTGCTCGCGGCGCAACTCGGCGTCGCACGCAACACGGTGGCGCTGGCCTACGAGCTGCTGGTGAACGAGGGCTACCTGCTCACCCGGAGCCGCAGCGGCCATTACGTCAATCCCGAGATCGTCGCCGGACGCGTCGCATTGCCGCGACCGCCGGCGCCGGGTGAGGCGCAGGCGCAAGTCGACTGGCTGCCCCGTCTGCGCGGCGCCGTATCGGCGCAGCGCAACATCGTGAAGCCGCGCGACTGGCAGCGCTTCCCCTATCCGTTCATCTACGGCCAGTTCGACCCGGCCCTTTTGCCGATTCCCGGCTGGCGCGAATGCAGCCTGCAGGCGAGCTCGGTGTCGGAGGTGCGCGGCTGGGCCGGCGACCTGATCGACGCCGACGACACGCTGCTGATCGAGCAGATCCAGACGCGGCTTCTCGTGCGTCGCGGCGTATTCGCTGCACCGGACGAAATCCTCGTCACCGTCGGCGCGCAGCATGCGCTGTTCCTGCTCGCGACGCTGCTCGTCGACCCCAATACGACGATCGGCATCGAGAACCCCGGTTATCCGGATGCGCGCAACATCTTCGCATCGCGCACGGCGAACGTCGTGCCGCTGCCGCTCGACGACGCAGGGCTCGCGCTGGGCCCGGCGCTCGACACCTGCGACTACGTCTATCTGACGCCGTCGCATCAATGTCCGACGAACGTCACGATGCCGCTCGCGCGCCGCGAGATGATCCTTCGCTGGGCGCAGGCGAACGACCGCATCCTGATCGAGGACGACTACGAGATCGAGCTCGGCCTCGAAGGGCAGGCGCATCCCGCCTTGACGAGTCTCGATCGCAGCGGTCACGTCGTTTACGTGAGCAGCCTGTCGAAGACGCTCGCCCCCGGCATCCGCAGCGGCTTCATCGTCGCGAGCCGCGAGCTGATCCGCGAGTTGCGCGCGCTGCGCCGGCTCATGTTGCGCCATCCGGCCGCGAACAACGAACGCTCAGTGGGCCTCTTTCTCGCGATGGGGCATCACGACACGCTGCTGCGCCGCTTGCGCCAGGCATACGCGGAGCGATCGCGGATCATGGCGGCGGCGCTCGCTGCGCATCTGCCCGACGTCCGCTTCTCGACGGTCGCGGGTGCATCGTCGTTCTGGCTGCGCTTCCCCGAGCACGTCGACACGCGCGCGCTCGCGACGGCGGCGGCCGCCAAGGGCGTACTGATCGAGCCGGGCGACGTCTTCTTCGTTGCGGCGTCGAACGCGCCCGTGCCGACGAATTACGCACGCCTTGGATTCGCGTCGATCGATGCCGGTCGGATCGACGCCGGGATGGCGACGCTCGCCGCCGCATGCGCCGAAGTCGCTTCATGCGCCTAGACGAAATGGCGTCCCCGGCGCTCGCTTCCCTCCCCAAGGCGGGGCAGCGAGCGCCACTGACACCACCGCGCGCCCGGCACTGGCCCTAGCGGCGACACGGCGCCGCGCGTAATCTCGCGCGCATCCTTTTTCTGGCGAGACCGCGCATGCGCATCGGCGTACCGAAGGAGATCAAGGTCCTCGAGAATCGCGTCGGCCTCACCCCGGGCTCGGTACGCGAGCTCGTGCATCACGGCCACACGGTCGTCGTCGAGCACGACGCGGGCATCGGGATCGGCGTTCACGACGCCGATTACACGCGCGAAGGCGCGACGATCGCGGCGACGGGCACCGACGTCTATGCGTCGTCCGAGATGATCGTCAAGGTGAAGGAGCCGCAGACGGTCGAACGCGCGATGCTGCGGCCGGGACAGATCCTGTTCACGTATCTGCATCTCGCGCCCGATCCCGAGCAGACGCGCGACCTCGCCGCGAGCAACGCGATCTGCATCGCCTACGAAACGGTCACGGCGGCGACTGGCGGATTGCCGCTGCTCGCACCGATGTCGGAAGTCGCCGGGCGCCTCGCCGTGCAGGCGGGTGCGCATTTCCTCGAGAAGCCGCACGGCGGCAAGGGCGTGCTGCTCGGCGGCGTGCCGGGCGTGCCGCCTGCTTCGGTCGTCGTGATCGGCGGCGGCGTCGTCGGCACGCACGCGACCGAGATCGCGCTCGGCATGGGCGCGCGCGTCACGGTGATCGATCGCAGCGTCGACGTGCTGAAGCGGTTGTGGACGCAGTACGGTCCGTCGTTGCAAACGGTGTTCTCGACGGCGGAAGCGGTCGAGCGCCACGTCGCCGGCGCCGATCTCGTCATCGGCGGCGTGCTGATCGCCGGCGCCGAAGCGCCGAAGGTCGTCACGCGCGCGATGATCGGGAAAATGCAGGCCGGGTCCGTCGTCGTCGACGTGGCGATCGACCAGGGTGGCTGCTTCGAGACCTCGCATCCGACGACGCATGCGGAGCCCACGTATGTCGTCGACGGCGTCGTTCACTATTGCGTCGCGAACATGCCGGGCGGCGTACCGCGGACGTCGACGTTCGCGCTCAACAACGTGACGTTGCCATTCGTCGTCGCGATCGCCGACAAGGGCTGGAAGCGTGCGCTCGCCGACGATCGGCATCTGCGCCAGGGGCTCAACGTCGCGTATGGCAAGGTGACGTGTGCGCCGGTTGCCGAAGCGCAGGACTATGCATGGACCGATCCGGCGTCGTTGCTCGCCTGAACCGATCTGATGCGGGCGGTCGCGGCGCGCTGCGCATACCCGCCGCGGCTGGCCTCACGCCGCTTCCCGCACTGGCCCTAGTCGCTCCCTGCGACTGGGCGCAAAATCGAGGGCTCGACTCCACGAGGTGCATGCGATGAATACGATGACCGAATCCAGGAATCTCGCCGTGCAGGGCCGCCAGAAAATGACGCCATCCGAGGCGTTCGTCGAAACGCTGGTTGCACAAGGCGTCAAGGACGTTTTCGGCATCGTCGGATCGGCGTACATGGACGCGCTCGACCTCTTCCCGTCGGCCGGCATCCGCTTCATCTCGGTCGCGCACGAGCAGGGCGGCGGCCACATGGCCGACGGCTATGCGCGCGTGTCGGGAAGACACGGTGTCTGCATCGCGCAGAACGGTCCCGGCATCACGAACTTCGTCACGTCGATCGCCGCTGCGTATTGGGCGCATTCGCCGGTCGTGATGATCACGCCCGAAACCGGATCGATGACGCTCGGCCTCGGCGGCTTCCAGGAAACCGAGCAGTTGCCGATCTTCTCGAAGATCACGAAGTACCAGGCGCACGTCAACAACAAGGCGCGCATGGCCGAGTTGACGAGCCGCGCGTTCGACCGCGCGCTGCTCGAGATGGGCCCGACGCAGGTCAACATCCCGCGCGATTTCTTCTATGGCGACATCGACTGCGAAATTCCGCGGCCGCTTTCGATCGAGCGTGGCGCGGGCGGCGAGAAGAGCCTCGACGAAGCGGCGGCGCTGCTCGCGCAGGCGAAATTCCCGGTGATGCTGGCGGGCGGCGGCATCGTGATGGGCGATGCCGAAGCTGACGCAGTGAAGCTCGCCGAGTTGCTGCAGGCACCCGTCTGCACGAGCTATCTGCACAACGACGCATTCCCGGCGCGCCACCCGCTATGGTGCGGCCCGCTGGGCTACCAGGGCTCGATGGCGGCGATGAAGCTGATCGCGAAGGCCGATGTCGTGCTCGCGCTCGGCACGCGCCTCGGGCCGTTCGGAACGCTGCCGCAGCACGGGCTCGACTACTGGCCGAAGGATGCGCGGATCATCCAGATCGACGCCGATCCGAAGATGCTCGGTCTCGTGAAGCCGATCTCCGTGGGCATTTGCGCGGATGCGGGCGCCGCGGCGCGCGCGCTCGTCGCGCGTTTGCAGGGCAAGGACCTCGCGTCGAACGCCAATCGCGACGCGCGGCTCGCAGCGCTACGCGACGAGAAGACGGAGTGGGAGCGCGAGCTCGATGCGTGGACGCAGGAAAAGGATCGCTGGTCGCTCGACGTGAGCGGGCAGTCGTCGCACATGCATCCGCGGCAGATGCTGCGCGAGCTCGAGCGTGCGATGCCCGACCGCGCGATGGTGTCGACCGACATCGGCAACATCTGCTCGGTGTCGAACAGCTACCTGCGCTTCGGGCGCACCCGCTCGATGTTCGCGGCGATGAGCTTCGGCAACTGCGGCTACGCGTTTCCGACGATCATCGGCGCGAAGGTGGCCGCACCCGACCGGCCCGCGATCGCCTATGTCGGTGACGGTGCATGGGGGATGAGCTTCGGTGAATTGCAGACCTGCGTCCGCGAGAGCATTCCGGTCACCGCGATCGTGTTCAACAACGGGCAGTGGGGCGCGGAGAAGAAGAACCACGTCGACTTCTACAACAACCGCTTCATCGGCGTGAATCTCGACAGGCAGCCGTCATGGGCCGCCGTCGCGCAGGCGATGGGCGCCGAAGGGGTGCGCGTCGAGAACGTGTCCGACGTCGGTCCGGCGCTGCGCAATGCGGTGGCCGCGCAGCGCGAAGGCAGGACGACGGTGCTCGAGATGATGGTGACGCGCGAGCTCGGCGATCCGTTCCGCCGCGACGCGCTGTCGCTGCCGGTGCGTCACCTCGCGAAATACAAGGCGACGGCGGCGAAGTAAGCCCATTACGTCTCGAACGTGATGAACATCGCCGACGTCCACACCTTCGCGTCGTCGATCTGTCGCGCGAGGAAATAGATCGGCCGGTGCCCATGCCGGCCGTTCCTCGGCGCGACTTCCAGCGTCCCGCCGACTTCGCGCGGCATTGACTGATCCGACAGCCGCTCGAGCGCGACGAACAGTCCGACGCCCGGCAGATCCTTGCGCATGCGGTTCGCCGCGAGCAGGTCGGTCCCGTCGACCTGCCATTCGAAGCGCGGGCAGTGCACGAACGGGTTGCCGTCGAGCGCGTTGCCGACCTTGACGTAGCCGTCGATCGTGCCTTCGACGCGGATCACTGCGCCGGCAAGGCCCGTGACGTCGATCTCGATCGAGTCGGCGTCGCCGTAGGTGCCGCTGGCAAAGCCGATGTCGGTCGCGCTCTTGCGCCAGCAGTTTTCCTCGACGTGCTCGAAGCCGCGCGCTTCGAACGCGTTGATCACGCCGTTCGTCACGCTGATCGTGCCCTTCCATTCCGCCGCGCGGTAGCGATCCTTGATTCGCGCGCCGCCGAAGCGAAGCCGGATCCGGCGCGCCGAGTAGCCGTGCTCTTCCTGCAGGTCGCGCTCCCAGAACATGCCTTCGTCGTCGAATGCGGCGACATGGTCCCAGCCGGCGTCGCCCAGGAAGCGGTACGCGACGCGCGCCGGGCCGCGATGGACGAATTCGTCGCCCTGCCGAAATCGGCCGCACCGCGTGAGTCCGACCGTTCGCTCGCCGGTCGTCGCCCATGTGTGCCGAGCGCGAAGCGCCCGGGCGATCGACGGCCGGTCGAGGCGTTCCGCGAGGACGCCCGTGACGCAGCCCTTCGTGCCGAACACCGCGGTGCCCGGGACGCCGCCGCCGCAGCGGCCGCGGTGCTCGTCGCCGGCCGCCGAAGCGCCCAGCTTGTAGCCGCGCTGCATGGCCTCCTCGTAGAGCCATCCGAAATGGCCCCACGACGACCCGATCTCGATCAGGCGCTCGAGCTTCGGGTAATGCCAGTCGAGAATGCAGCGGCGGCCGCCGACGTGCGGAATCAGCAGATGCCCTTCCGGATCGTCGCAGTACGCGGCCCACAATTCCTCGAGCGGCCATGCGCCGGGCTCGATCGCATCGGAACCCTTCATGTCCTCGTTCCATTCGAACGAGCGCACGTGCGTGCCGTCGGCGAGAAATGGAAATTCCGGCGTTCGGCCGTGCAGGAACACGACGTTGTGATCGCCGCCGGCGCACGAGCTGCCGCACCATTCGGTGCCGGGAAACGCGACGAAGCTTCCGTCCCGGTTGATGTCCTCGATGAGTTCGACCGTGCGGTCCCAGCGCGCCTTCGTGATGTTGAAATCGTTGTGTGCGAACGCGAGGACGTCGAGGCCCGACACGTCGCGCCCGTACGTCAGGTTGTAGCGGGTGTCGTTCGTGCCGATCGTGTCGTCGGAATGCACGTGCAGGTCGGCGTAGTAGGCGCGCGCGACGTCGAGGTCGCGATCGAGCGTCACGTAGAAGGCGCCGGGCGCCACGTCGCGGTGACCGCCGACGCGCGCAGACACGGCGAGTTCGCCGGGCCGGTCCGTCGGCAAGTCGTCGAGTGCGAGCACCGCCCAGCCTTGGGTCGGCACGTCGTGCACCTTGCTGTAGACGGGCGAGCCGTCGAGCGTTGCTGACGTCACGAAGGTTGCGTTCGCAAGATCCCGGCAGGTGTTGCCCCACAAGTCCTCGGCGCGCACGCGCACGACCAGCGGGTCGCCTGCGCGAACGAGCCTCGATGCGGCCATCGCGACTTTCGCCGGCTTCCCCGGCACGATGTCGAGCACGATGTCGTCGGGAACCGCCGCGAAGCGCGACGTGCCGAGCGGATCGACGTAACAGCGGAAGCGGAAGCCCTTCTCGACGAACGTCTGCACGCGCGTTCCCGGGCCGCCGAGCCGCCGATCGCCGAGACGGACCACGATGTGGTCACCCGCCTTCAGGTAACCGTCGACGGTATCGATGATCACCGCCTTCTGGAACGGCCGCTCGTGTCCCTTCTGGTCGAACCGAACCTTGAGCGACTGCACGGTGGCGGGGCTTTGACCAGGCACGAGCGGGCCCGCGCGGTATTCGGCGGATATATAGTTCGCGCCCTTCGGATCGCTCGTCTGGAACAGCGCCCAGTCCGAATAGAACTTGAACGTCGCCTTGAACCACGCACCGTCGGCCATCCCCGACGCGCCGATCTCGTAGTCGAGCACGATTTCGGTCCATTCGCCGGCGACAAGCTTGTCGACGTTGCAGGTGACGGCGCCGAGAAACGGCATCCGCTTCGTGTGCGCGTAGAGGCCTTCGGGCGCAAAATGCGCTCCGAGGCGATTGCGCAGTGCGGCCTCGCTTCGGGCGAGATCGTTCAGGTCGCGTTTCATTGCAGGTTCCTTGCGTTCATTTGATGGCCGCGGCGACGTGATCGAA
>DATNGN010000050.1:0-19553 GCA_035605875.1 Casimicrobiaceae bacterium | reverse complement strand
CGGCGAGTTTCGCCATCCCGGTCGCCGAGGCGGGCAGCGAGATTCCGCGTCCGGCCGCGAGGCATTCCATCAGCATGCGCCAGCCTCTTCCGAGCATCGGCTGACCGCCGATCACCCAGTCCATCGGGATGAATACGTCGGTGCCGGAATTGGGACCATTCTGGAAGACGGCATTGAGGGGCATGTGCCGGCGCCCGATGACCACGCCCGGGTGCGACGTCGGGATCAGCGCACAGGTGATGCCGAGATCCTCGCGGTCGCCGACCAGGTGATCGGGGTCGTACGCGCGAAACGCGAGTCCGAGCAGTGTCGCGATCGGACCGAGCGTGATGTAGCGCTTGTCCCACGTCACGCGCAGACCCAGCACGCGCTCGCCGTCGTGCTCGCCATAGCAGACGATGCCATAGTCGGGAATCGCCGCCGCGTCGGAGCCGGCCTGCGGATTGGTCAGCGCGAAGCAGGGAATGTCGAGCCCGCGCGCGAGGCGCGGCAAATAGTGCGACTTCTGCGCCTCGGTGCCGTAATGCAGCAGCAGTTCCCCGGGACCGAGGGAGTTCGGCACGAGCACGGTGACCGCCACGCTCGCGCAGCGGGTCGACAGCTTGGTCACGACTTCGGAATGGGCGAACGCGGAAAAGCCGAGGCCGCCGTACGCCTTCGGGATGATCATCCCGAGAAAGCCGTGCTCGCGAATGTATTGCCAGACCCGCGGCGGGAGGTCCTTGTGAACGTTGGTCGTCTCCCAATCGGAGACCATCGCGCAAAGCGTCTCCACCTCGTGATCGAGGAAGCGCTGCTCGTCGGCAGTGAGCTTCGACTTGTCGATCGACAGAAGCTCGCGCCACGCCGGCGTTCCGGAGAAAAGCTCGCCATCCCAGCTCACGGTGCCGGCTTCGAGCGCCTCGCGCTCGGTCTGCGACATCCGCGGCATCACCTGGCGGAAGCGCAGCAACAGCGGCTTGCTGACGAGCGTACGCCGCAATGGCGTGACGACGAACGGCACGACGAGGATCGCGACCAGCGCGGCGAGCGCGACGAGCCAGAGGACTGCGAGCGTCATGATGCCTTCCGCCGCGCCGTTGCCCGGCCGCGACGGCGAGCGGTCGATGCGCCGTTCGCGCGCGTCGGCGTCGTCGCCTCGGGCAGCGGCGCCGTCAGTCCGGCAAGCAGGAACGGCGCGAGGCGGCGCAGCAGCACCTCGTCGTTCGCCGTATCGTGCGGGTTGAGCTCGGCGATCAACTTCAGCGCGTCGGTCCCGGCGAGCGTGTACGACAGCGCGCCCATGATGAAGTGCAGGCGCCACGACAGCTCACGGGGCGGCAGATGCGGCAGCGCGCGCGCGAACGCGGCCTTGAATCGCGCGATCGTGATGCCGTACTGTCCGGACAGGAAGTGCCGTATGAACGGGGCGGGATCGGCGTACGCCCGCCCGAGCAGGCGCAGGAAGTCCTTGCCGCCGCGCGCCGGGTCACGCGCGAGCGCGAGCGCCGGGAACAGGAAGGCGGTGAGGACGCGTTCGCACGGAAGCGGCGACGGCGCCGCCTGCGACTCGAGGCGCGTCAAAAGCTCGAGGCGGGCGCGGTTCATCGGATCGAGCCGACGGGCGAGCACCGACTGGAACAGCTCTTCCTTCGAGCCGAAGTGATAGTGGACCGCGGCGAGATTGACGGTCGCGCTCGCGGTGATCGCGCGAAGGCTCGTCGCCTCGAAGCCGTGCGCCATGAACAGCGATTCGGCGGCGTCCAGGATGCGCGCCTTCGTCGCGCCGGAGGCCGGAGCATCCGTCGTCGTGTTCGCAACGGGCGGCAGCGGCGGGAGTCGTGCGGCGCCGTTTGCAGGTTTCATCGCGTCCGTACATTCAAACGTTTGTTTGAATCGTACGTGTGTTTGGAGTGCCGGTCAAGCAAGCGGTGCGAGCGAAGATCGATTCGCCGGCAACCGGAACGACCGGCTGCAGCCGCCGGCGGGACGTCAGGCGGCAGCGGCCGCCGCGGGCGCCGCCTTGCCGATCCTTCTCACGTAGCTGCGCAGGAACGTCCGCTCGTCGCCGTTCGGAAATTCGACCGTCACCTCGTTGCCCGCGCTCTTTTGCACGCGTCCTGCGCCATAGCGGGGAACGCGGACGTCGTCGCCGCGCGCGTATTCGCGCCGGCGCCGCGCGGGACGCTGCACGCGAAGCGCCGGCTCTTCGGACGCGGCCACGTGTTCACGCCGCTCGGCGCGCAGGCAATTGTCGCAGTGGCCGCAACGGTCGCCGTCGAGCGACTCGCCGAAATACTGAAGCAGCACGCGCCAGCGGCAAAGTCCGGTCTGCGCGTAGAACACCATCCGCTCGAGTTTCTCGCGATCGCGCTCGGCCTTCTCGCCGTACGTCGCCGCCAGTTTCGCGATCCGCTGCGAATCCAGCCGGCCGCCTCGCATCGTGACGCGCGCGCCGGCGCGCCTGCCCACGACAGCGGCATCGACGAGCAGCTTGATCGCAACGGCGATCTTCGCCTTCGCGATGTCGGGCAGCGCATCGCGCAGCGTGTCGAACGGAACCGGTCCCTCGTGCGCCAGCCGCTCGATCGCATCCTGCACGGTTTCGACCTGCCGCGCGTCAGGATAGCGATTGGCGAGAAAAAAGCGCTGGACGCGCCGATCGCGCAGATCGTAGAGCAGCGTGCACTGCGCGGGTTCGCCGTCGCGCCCGGCCCGCCCCGATTCCTGGTAGTACGACTCGATGCTCCCAGGCATCTGCGCGTGCAGCACGAAGCGGAGGTCCGGCTTGTCGATGCCGAGTCCGAATGCGTTCGTCGCCACCATCGCGTCGAGCTCGCCCGCCATGAATCGATCCTGCGCGTCGCGCCGCCGGCCCGCCGGCAGCTCGCCGTGATAGAGCCCCGCCCGGACGCCGGCGTCGACCAGCGATTCGTGCAGCGCCTGCGCGACCTTGATCGTCGCGGCGTACACGATGCCGTTCCCTTTCGCGGCCCTGACGATATCGACGACGCGTGCGATGCGCTCGTCGTCGTTCGTCGTATGCACGACGCGGTAATGCAGGTTCTCGCGGTACATTCCGGCCTGCACGATTTCGATCGACGGGCGCCCGAGCTGCCTGCCGATGTCACGCATCACGTCGTCGGTCGCGGTCGCGGTGAGCGCCAGCACCGGCGGATCGCCGAGCGCCTTCAATGCGGCGCCGAGCTCGAGGTACGACGGGCGGAAGTCGTGTCCCCATTGCGAAATGCAGTGGGCCTCGTCGACGACGAAGAGCGCGACACCGGCACGCGCAAGCGCCTCGAGCGTGCGCGCGTCGGTCATCCGCTCCGGCGTCGCGAACACGATCGGGATGCGCCCCTTCGCGACGTTCTCCAGCGCCTCTTGCGCCTGCGCGTCGGTCAGCACGCTGTTGAGCTTCGCGGGCACGACGCCCGCGGCCATCAGCTTGTCGGCCTGATCCTTGATCAGCGCGATCAGCGGCGAGACGACGACGGTGACGCCCGCCAGATGCAACGCCGGCAACTGGTAGCAAAGCGACTTGCCCGCCCCGGTCGGCATGATCGCGAGCGTGTCGCGACCGTCGAGCACCCGGGCGATCACGCGCTCCTGGTCGCCGCGCAGGCTGTCGATGCCGAACGTTCGTCGCAACGTACGCTTGAGCGCGCGCGCATCGGCGCTGCGCTTGCGCGTGATCATTGGATCGATTCCTTGTCGGGGCGGGCAGGCGCGAGAGATCGCAAGCATCGCGCAACAGGACAGCGCGCCGTATCGGCCGCACGATCATGCAACTGTCCGCGCCGTTCCTACGCCTTGCTTACGAGGTCGCGATGCAGGCGCTAGCGTGTACGATCACCGCATGGCCACGATCCGGATCGACCGCCCGCATCATCTGCCGCAACCGGACGCGAAGGCGCTCGTCGAGCGCATGGCGCGCGATTTCGAGAAGCGCTTCGACCTCGCATGGCACTGGGAAGGCGACGACGTACGCTTTCGCCGGCCCGGCGTTTCGGGCGTCATGCACGTCGGCCCGACGAACATCGTGATCGAAGTGCAGCTCGGCCTGCTGCTTTCGCCGCTGAGGCCTGCGATCGAGCGCCAGATGAACGCGCATCTCGACGCGCTCGACGATCGATCGACGCGCGCATGAAACGCGCGCCGGCTCCGATAGCGCCTGTTCACACGATGTCCGCTTGGAGGTGACCAGGCCCTAATTCTTTCCGCCTGACGGCGCGTCGGCGCCACGCGCGGCGTCTACCAGCCCATGCCGCGCGCGCCACGCAGCAAGTGCGTTCTCGTAGCGCTCGCGCGCGTCCTCGTAGGCGTCGAAGATGCACGGATTGCAGCCGCCGCCGCAGCACTCGTCGTTGTCGGGCCTGCGCGGTGCAACCGGCGGCGGATCGTCCTCTTTCGGGTCGGTCATACCGGGCAGCGATCCTGCGGCGCGATCGCGGGCGTCGTTTCGCGCGATGCGTCGGCGCGGCGTTCCGCCTCGATCTCGCTGCGCACGAGCTCGAACACGCCGGCATCGCCGAGCAACGCGTTGTGACCGACACCTGCGATCGTCACGTCCACGGCGCCCGGCAATTCCGATGAGGTCTGCGGCGCGACCATCGAGTCGTGCCATGACCAAAGCGATACGAAGCGAAGCGCCGGATCGAGGCGCTCGCGATTGAGCGCGGCGAGCCACGCGTTGCCCGGTCGCATCTGCGTGAGCGACGCGCCGGGGAGGAACCACGCGAGCATGCTGCCGTGATGGGGAGTGCCGATCGTGACGACGCGTGCGATCCGGTCAGGCCCGTGCTTGCGCAGGTAGGCACGCGTGATGAGCCCGCCCATGCTGTGCGCGACGACGATCACCCGCGGCGCACCGGTCGCCGCGACGATCGACTCGATCTTGCGTGCGAGCTGCTCGGCGAATGTCTCGATCGATTCCAGCGGCGGCCCGTACGATAGGCTGTAGAGGCCGCCGATCCGGGCTTCGCGCAGATAACGGACGAGGCGCAGCCAGACGCCGGCGTTGCAGAGCACGCCGTGCACGAGCAGCACCGGCGGCGCATGCGCGGGGGCAGGATCGGGATCGCGCACCAGAACGCGGTACAGCATGAGACGCGGCGGCGAGCCCAGGAGCGTGCGGTATTCGTTCCACCACAGCCGAAGCGTGCCGCGCACGTCGAGGCGAACCTCGCGCGGACGGCGCGCGCGCCAGATCCATGCGATCGTGAAATAGCTCGCGCAGAGCAGGAGGATCGCGCCGACGTAAAGCACGATCGCGCCGAGCAGCCACGCGGCGATGTGACCGCCGGCGACGATGTCCCGTGCGGCCAACGCGGCATAAAACGCGAGCGCGCCGAGGCTCGCGATCCAGAGGGACGTCGCCGTCCACATGCTTACGATGATCGGCCGGGCCGGCTTTGGTTCAGGCCGCCGGCGTGGCCGCGTTCGCCGCCCGCCACGCGCGGAGCGCGCCGACGCAGCCGCCGAGATCAGGCAGCAACAGCACGCCGGGCAGGGTCTTTCGCACACGACGCGTCATGTCGCCGCCCGCCCAAAGCGCGAGCGGGGACGGCAGATGCCGGCGAAGGCGTGCAAGGCTTTCGGCCGCCTGCCGCACGGGGAACGCGCTCGAGAACGACAGCGCGACGATATCGGCGCCGTGCGCGGCCGCCGCGAGCCGGATGTCGTCGAGCGGCAACTGCGGACCGAGCGACACGCATTGCGCGCCCTCGGCCACGAGCAACGCTTCGACCATCAGCAATCCCAGTGCGTGATGCTCGCTCGGCAGCGTCGTCAGCAGCACCCGCGGATGTCCGCCCCGACGCGGGAACGTGTTGATCGCGCCGCGCAGCGTCGCCTGCACCTGCTCGCTGTACAGATGCTCCTCGAACACGCGCAGCTCGCCGCGCATCCACGCTTCGCCGACGAGCCGGTTCATCGGGGCGAGCGTCTCGGCGACGAAGCGTTGCAGCCCCTCGCGCATCAGCCACTGCGCGAGCGCCTGCTGCAGCGCGCCGACGTCGTGCGTGATCAGCGTCGACACGATGTCGCGCTCGGTCGACGGCGCGGCCGCTTCGCGGCGCAGCGGTGCGCGTGCGTCGGCGAGCGCGTTCAGCTGATCGAGCGAAAGACCGATGATCTTGCCGGGACGCGCGCCGATGTCCATCAGCCGCTTGATCGCGCGGAGCTTCGCCGTTTCGGCGAGCGTGTACTGGCGCTCGCCGTTGTCGTCGCGCGCGGGCTTCGGAAAACCGTAGCGCCGCTCCCACATCCGCAGCACGTCCTTCGACAGCCCGGTTTCGCGCTCGACGGCGCTGATGTTCTGCGCGAGCTCGGTCAGATCCGCCTGCATGATGGTCAGAAAGCGTCCGATTGCCCGGTCATTGGCTTCGCGGTATCGTACTTCCTCCTCACGCCGGCAGGACACCGATGAACAGGAAGCGCACCGCGCTTGCGGCGTTGGCCGTTGCGGCGGCTGGCGCGACGTTGCTCGCGGCGGCGGTCGTCCTCCGCGGCTTCCCCGAGCGCAGCGCCTTCGTCGACGCCGTCGCGCCGATTGCGACACTCGGCGACAGCGGTGCCGGCAAAGCGGCGGAAGATGCACCGGTGCCGGGCGACAACGGCAGGCGCTTCCTCCCGGTTCCGGCGCCGCTCGACGATTCGCGCGTGGTCGACGCGGTGGCACCGATCGCGAAGCTGTCCTGTCTGCGCGACGATCCCGTCAGCCAGGACGAGCCACCGGCGCAGGACGCGGCGCTCGATGCCCCGCTCACGTCGTGGCCGGTGGACGGGCAGCGGACGGCGGCCGAGCCGCTGGTCACCGCGGCGATTGCACCGCTGACCGCGCTTCCGCTGTCCCAGTCCGGGCGCATGACGGCCGCGGCAGACCAGCCCGCCGACTGTCCGCCGCTCCTGCGCCAGCAATTCAACCGGCTGCAGACCGGCGAGCCGCAGTCGCTTTGCCAGTTTCGCGGCAAGGTGCTGCTGGTCGTCAACACGGCGAGCTACTGCGGCTACACCGGCCAGTACGAGGGCCTCGAGGCTCTTTACCGCCGCTACAAGGGCCGCGGCCTCGTCGTGGTCGGCTTTCCGTCGAACGATTTCGGCGGCCAGGAGCCGGGTACGAACCAGGAGATCGCGCAGTTCTGCCGACTCACGTACGGCGTGCAGTTCCCGATGTTCGAGAAGTCGAGCGTCACGAAGGTGAGCTCGAACCCGCTGTTCGCGGCGTTGACGGCGGCGACCGGTGTCGCGCCGCAGTGGAACTTCTACAAGTACGTCATCGATCGCAGCGGCCGTCCGGTCGCGGGCTTCGACAGCCGTACGACCCCGAGCGATCCGAAGTTCGTTCAGCTGATCGAGCAACTGCTCGCGAGTCGAGCGCCGGAAGGCTGAAGCGGCAGACGCGAGCGCGGGCGGCGCTATGCGCGCATCGCCTCGACGGCGCGCATGATCAGCGCGATGCCGTTCACGACCAGCAGCCCGGCGATCAGTCGCAGCACGCCGCCGTGCGAAAGAGCATGGTGCAGCCGGTTGCCGAGCCAAAGCCCCAGCGCCATGACGGGCAGCAGCAGCAAAACCATCGCGACGAGCGTCGGGTCGAGCAGCACGCCGATCGCGACGAACAACACGAGGCGTGTCCAGATCGCGACGGCGACGACGAGCGCGGTCGTCGCGCGAAGCGCGGCCTTGTCGCCGATCCGGGCCGACAGAAACACCACGTAGATCGGACCCCCGGTCCCGAACAGTGCCGAAAAGATCCCGCCCGCGAGGCCCACCGGCCACACGAGCCATGCAGGCGCGCGTGCGATTCTGCGCGGACCGGCGATGACATACGTTCCGTAGCTGGCCGCGAAAACACCGAGCGCGAAGAGCGCCGGCCCGCGGGGCAGCTTGAGCAGCAGCGTCATGCCGAACGCGATGCCGATCAGCATCGGCGGCAACAGTCGCAGAATTTCGCGCCACGCGACGAGCCGGCGATAACGCACGGCGGTCGTCATCGATGCAACCGCATCGGTCGTCGTGATCAACGGCACCGTGAACGTCAACGGAAAGAAATGCGCGAGACCCGGCACCGAGATGATCGACGAGCCGAAGCCGGTCGCGCCGAAGATCGTGTAGCCGAGCAGCACGATGCACGGCGCGATGACGAGCGCGTCGGTCGGAATCGCGGACAGCGAAAGCGGAAGGGTCATCGACGCGACGATGCTGGAAATGACGTCGCATCGCGAGCGATTCGGCGGCGACCGTTGGCCGGGCCATCGACCGGTTGCAGCTATAATAGCTGCGGCAAAGGCGAGCTAGCTCAGTTGGTTAGAGCAGAGGAATCATAATCCTTTGGTCGGGGGTTCGAGTCCCTCGCTCGCTACTCCTTGCGAGGGGTCGCGCATCCGCGACCCCTTTCCTTTGGGACGCGCCACGAGTTGATCGCCAAGCCCGCTAATTCGCCTCGCGCCGCACGAAGTTCTCGATCGACACCGTGTATGTGTCGTCCCCCGGAACGTAGCGCACGCAGTACTTCGTCGGGTACCAGCCGGCGACCGCCCATGCCTCCGGCTGGTTGATCGCCTTGCACATGCCCGGCTTGCTCGCGATGTACGCGCGCGTGATCATCGGCTCGAGGAACGTGATCTGCCCGTCATACGCGCCGAAGATGAACGTGTGCGTGAATGGCGGCCCGCCCTTCGCAAGCTCCGGCGACCTGGAGTCGATCAGATGGTTGCCCATGCCGGGAACCGCGGCACCCACGTCGATGTGGTCGGGATGGACGTACTTCGCCGGGACCGGCTTCGTCGCCGTCTTGAAATCGTCGCAATCGATCATCTCGCCGCAGCTTCCCGTGCGCAAGCGCTTCACCGCGTCCCGATCCGCGATGTAGAAATGGAAATCGAAGTGCGGTGCGGACCACGGCGGTGGCGCAGGCTTTCCGTGACCGTGCGGATTCCAGTTGAGCGCGATCCATTTGAACGGTGAGATCGCGTGCGCGGCCTCGCCCTCGGGAATCGTGAACATGAAGTTGTAATCGCCGACGCACTCGTCGGCGTCGATGCGGCCGTCGCCGTTCCTGTCGAAGCAGCGACTCGTGCGATTCGGTTCCGCCGGCAGTCCTGCGAGCGCCGCGCTCGTGAGGCTCACGCCGAGTGCGCGCGGTGTTCCGTCCGCATCGAGCGACACGTACACGCGCGCCCATCCATTGCCGACCTTCTGGCGCTCGGTGGCAATCGTTTTCGCGTCGGACGCGCGAGCGGCCGAGGCCGCGATGAACAGCATGCCTGCTGCCGTGAAAGCACCAACGACGGTAAACCCACGCTTCATCGTGCCCTCCCTGTTGCGGTGCTGCGATGGTCGGCTTTGAACGCTTCCTTTCGTCTTTCGAATCGGCCGTGAACATACGCCGTCAGCAAAGCGCGCACAAGATGAGGGTTTCCCTCATCCTGCTCGTGCTCACCAGACGAGCAGTATCGCCACGCCGAGCGCCGCCCGCCGGACGGTGGCGTTCTGGCTTCCGCGGATCGCCTCGGCAAGGACTTCTTCGGGCGGCGGGGGATCGGGATCGGTCCTCGTGACCGCGATCAAGCCCCATTGCGCATGCGCGCGTTCGATGGTCACCATGCCGGCGTAGATCGGCAGGCGTGCCGCGCCTTCGATCGCATCGGCGACGTGCCACAGCCGCACCACGTTGCGCGTGCGCGGGTCGAGCGCGCGGATGAACGTGAGCGCAGGTGGTTGTCCGCGATGAAGCTTCGGCAGCACCGGTAATTGACCGATCGGCGTCGATGGCACGAGCCACAACAGCGCGGCCGCCGATTTCCACCGCGCGGGCGCCTGCCACCCAGCACCCGCAAGCGCTTGTATCAATGGCTCGCGGGATGCAACCCACTGCACGGTGAAAGCCTCTTCTCGCTGACCGCCGATCTCGGTGCGGGCCGCGGGCAGCGTCGCCCAGCCGCTGCCTCGCCAGGCTGCGAGCGGCAGCGAGGGACGCTCGTCGAGCTTCGCGTAGCGCGCGACGTCGCGCGCGTGGTGGTGCGCGGCATAGGGTCCCCCGACGAAGATCAGCGTTGCCGCCACGATCGACAGGACCGGCGCCGCACGCAGTGCGGGCTCATGCACGTATTGGATGTAGGCGATGCCGAGCAGCGCGATCCACGCGATGCCGAGCCCGAAGCTCGCGATCACGTCCGACAGCCAATGCGCACCCAGGTAGACGCGCGAGAAAGCGACGAGCGCCGCGATGCCGGCGGCGGCGAGCGCGAACGTGCCTTGCCGCGTTACCGGCTTGCCATGGCCGAGCAGGAACGCGAGGAAGCCATAGACGACGAGGGTGATCGCCGCGTGGCCGCTTGGAAACGAAAAGGGATCGACCGCCGCGTACGCGGTGTTCGGACGCGCACGTTCGAACCCGTACTTGAGCGCGATCACCATCGCTTCCGCGAAGCCGGCCGCCGCGGCCCAATACGCGAGCGTACGGAATCGCCGCGTGATCGCGAGCCATGCCGCAACGGCGGCGATCACCGCGATCATCACCTCCACGCCGGCCAGCTCGCTGATCGTCACCATCACGTCGTCGGCGAAGCGCGAGCGCATGCCCGAAAGCCACCCGTAGACTGCCCGGTCGACGTCGACCAGCGTGTCGTGGGTGACGACATCCTCGACGACGCCCAGGAACAACCAGGCGCCTGCGACGAGCAGCGTTGCCGAGACGAGAAGCGCGAGCGGCTCGCTGCGCGAAGGGTCGAGGAGTCTCAGCACCGCGCGCGCAGACGGATGCGAGCTCAGGCTCGCGCGAACATAGAGCCGCTCCCGGAGTCGCTTCAGCAACGGCCACGCGCGCCGCGTGACGAAACGAATGACGAAGGCGACGAGCCACAGGCCGACGACGAGAATCGCCACCAGCACGACGAGCCGCGAGCTGACCGCACCGGCCAACTCGAGCGACGCGCCGAACAGCACGCCAGGCAGCAGATGCGCGCCCGCCCATGCGATGGCGGCGAGCGCATCGATCGCCACGAACTCGTGCCCCGGCATCTTCGCCATGCCGGCGACGAGCGGCACGACCGCGCGGAGAGGCCCGAGGAAGCGGCCGACGAAAATGCTCTTGCGCCCGTTCGCGGCGAAGTACGCCTCGCCACGCGCGAACAGCGTCGGATGCCTGCGGATCGGTCCGAGATTACGAATCGCGTCGCGGTAACGGCGTCCGACGAGGTAGCTGCCGCCGTCACCCAGGACCGCGCCGGCGACCGCGAGCAATCCCGCCGTCCACGGATCGAGCGCACGGAGTCCCGCGAGGACGCCGGCGACGAAGACGATCGTGCTGCCGGGAACGATCGTGCCGACGAGCGCGGCCCCCTCGAGCAGCGTGGCGACGAAGACCGTCGCGAGCGCAAGCAGTGGATGCGCGGCGAACCAATCGACCAGCGATTGAACGTGCGCTTCCAGGGCGAACGCTAGGTTGACGGCATGCGGGACCGATCCAGACGCGAAGTCTACGCGGGCGTGCCGGGCGCGGCGTCCTCGCCGAGCGCGCGTCCCCGGCTCGCGATGACGCGCGCATAGAAATGCGCGCTGTCCTTCGGCGTGCGCTTCTGGCTCTCGAAGTCGACGTGCACGATGCCGAAGCGCTTCGAGTAGCCGAGCGACCACTCGAAATTGTCGAGCAGCGACCATGCGAAATAGCCGCGAACGTCGACACCCGCCGCGCGCGCGTCGTGCATTGCGCGCAAATGCTTGCGGTAGTAGTCGACGCGCAACGGATCGGCGAGCCGGTCGCCCTCGACGACCGGCGGGTCGAAGAATGCCGCGCCGTTCTCGGTGACGTAGATCGGCGGATCGCCATAGCGCCGGCTCACCCATTGCAGCGTATCGGTCAGGCCTTGCGGGAACACCTCCCAGCCCGTCTCCGTGTACGTCGCCCGCTTCTGCGGCACGGGCCCGGCACGCAGCGGCCACGCCGACGCGTCGAAGCGCGTGACGTTGCGCGTGTAGTAGTTGACGCCGACGAAGTCGATCGGCTGGCGGATGAACGCCACCTCGTCGTCGGACCACCGCGGCCATGCCTCGCCGAAGATGTCCGCAAGCGCCTTGGGATAGCGGCCGAGGAATACCGGGTCGAGGTACTGGCGATTCATGTACGCATGCGCACGTGCCGTCGCGGCGCGATCCTCGGGGCTGTCCGACGCCGGGTATTTCGGCTCGAGATTGACGACGATGCCGATCCGGTGCCTGCCCTGTGCGCGATACGCCTGCACGGCCGCGGCGTGCGCGCGCAACAGCCGATGGGTTGCGATCGGCGCCTCGAACAGGTTGCGATGCCCGGGCGCGAGCACGCCGTGCAGATAGCCGCCGTCAGTGACGACCCACGGCTCGTTCAGCGTCGCCCACATCGGCACGCGATCGTCGAGCTTTCTGAACAGGATCGACGCGTAATCGGCAAACCAGTGTGCGATGTCGGGATTGAGCCAGCCGCCGCGATCGTCGAGCGCCGCCGGCAGGTCCCAGTGATAGAGCGTCGGCGCAGGCGCGATGCCGTTGGCAAGCAGCGTGTCGACGAGCCGCTCGTAGTGGGCGAGGCCCTTCGCGTTCACGGCGCCGCGCCCCTGCGGCAGGACGCGACTCCACGAAATGCTGAAGCGATACGCGTTGAGCCCGAGACGCTTCATCAATGCGATGTCGTCGGCGAAGCGGCGATACTGGTCGCATGCGACATCGCCGTTGTCGCCGTCGCGCACGAGCCCCGGCGTGCGCGTGAAGCGCTGCCAGATGCTCGGCCCGGCGCCGTCGGCGAGCGGTGAGCCTTCGACCTGGTACGCCGACGTCGCCGTGCCCCACAGGAAGTCTTCGGGAAACTCGATGTCGCGATCGCGTTCGTTCATTTGACCTCTGCGGGCGGTCCCTTCGGAAGCTCGAGCACGACGCGCGCCTGCAGTTCGCCGATGCGAACTTCGTCGCCGTGTACCGCGGCCGGCTTGCCGTCGATCGTCACGTTGAGCGGTCGCGACCACGGACCTGCGAGCACGAAGCCACCGGGCGGCACGCTGCCGCTCGCGGTGAGCGTCAGCTCGGCAATGCGGTCGCTGATGCGCACGAGCGAATACGACAGCGTACCGTACGGCGTGCGCAGCCCGCGGATCGCGATGCCGGCGCGATCGAGCCAGGAGCCTGGAATCCCCGCGGCGAGCACGACCGCACCATCATCGCGCTCGTAGGCGAAGAGATCGAGCACCGAGCGAATGAAATCGGACGCGACCCACGCATGCGGCAGATCGCCGATGAAACGCACCTCGCGCGGATCGCGGCCGACGACCTCGGGCCACTGGTTCCATGCGGGTGGGCGGCGGCCCGCCATGAAGAAATCGAGCAGCTCGTGCGCGCGGTCGCGCCAGCCGAGACGCACGAACGCGCCGACGTTGCGAAGCTCGTACGGCGTGTAATCCTTCCATTGCACGGTGCCGTCGCGGCGCGCGACGAACTCGCGCCAGTAGCGCTCGAACGTCGGTTTCACGAGCGCCGGCGGCAGCACGCGCTCGTCGCCTGCCGGCGCGAGCGCGATCGTCGACGACGTCGGATCGAAGTCACCGAGTTCCACCGAGCCGGGCAGGTAGTCGATCCGATGATTCGCCGCTGTCGTGCGAAGTGACGCCAGAAGATCCGCGGCGAACTCGTCGCGCGCGGACTCGAGCTCGCGCATGTCGTCCTTGCGGCCGAGCGCTTGCGCGATCGACACCGCGCTTTCGTATCCCTTCAGCGCCCAGAAGTCGTCCCAGTACGAGTGCATCGGCTTCGCCGAATAACCCTCATGACTGATCGACGCCGGCAGCATGCCGTACGTCGCGCGACGCTCGCCATGCTGGACGCCCGGATTGCGCTCGCTATGGCGCAGCGTTCCCATGTACGCCGCGGCCTTTTCGACGTGCGGCCACATCGCTTCGAGCAACGTGCGGTCGCGCGTGTAGCGGTACACCTCCGAGACGAGAAAGATGAATTCGCCCGGGCTGTCGTTCTCGGGCACCGGGTCGGCACCGCGGGCGTCGATGCAACACGGAATCTTGCCGTTCGCGAACTGATGCGGCGCGTACCAGCGCAGGAAATCGGCGGCGGTCGACGCGTGGCCGAGACGCAACAGCGATTCGGCGATCATCGTCCCGTCGCGAATCCACGAGCGTGCGTACGCGCGCGTGCCGGGGCGCAGGATCGTGCCGTCACGCGAGACGAGGATGTGCGCGAGCGCCGTATGGAGCGCGTCGGCGAGTGGTTGCGCTTCCTGCGGCACCCGGATCGTCACCCGATCGAGCTTGCCGCGCCACGTCGCGGCCGTTCGCAGCTGCTCGCGCGTCAGCCACTGCACGGGCGTGCGGTCGCCGAGCACCGGCGCGCCGCCGTGATCGGTGAGCGGCACGACGACACCATACGTCGCGCTCTGGCGCGCGGGCAGCGTGCCCGGATAGAACAGCGTGCCCGACGCATAGCCGAATTCGTCGTGCACCTCCTTGCGCGAGCGCTGCTCCGGCGTCGCGAGCGACGGCACCAGCGGCCCCGCATCGAACGGCCGCAGCGCGACGCGCGAAGGCGCCGCGAGCGGATACACGTTGCGCGCGTCGTTCACCGTCAGCGCGCCGCCGTCCCACGCGAGATCGTGAATCGGGCTCGCGCCACCGATCGTATTGAGGAATTGCGCCGGCGGATTGACCTGGAACGGCCGTGCCGCGAGCGCAAGCGTCAGCGGCAGCGGCTGGTCGGTCAGGTTGGTGAGGTCGTAGCGCACGACGAGGTGCACGTCGTCCGCGGTGCCCGTCGCGAACGTCGTGATGCGCAGCGACCAGCGCGGCGCGGTCCACTCGACGCCCGGCATCGGCAGGTCGTCATCGACGAGGAACGGATGCGACGTGACGTCGGCCCACGTGGCGACCTTGCCGTGCTCGACGACGAACGGCTCGAGCGTGAAGCCGCTCTTGCCGACCTCGAGCGCGCCGTCTTCCGAAAGGAGACCGGTATCGTGGCCGCCGTCGACGCCGACGAGCGTCCAGGCGCTCTGCTCGCCGGAGAAGCCGCGCGGGAAATCGCCGCGCGGCGCATCGCGCGCGAGCGCGGTGAAGAACGCATTCGGCGACGCGCCGAACGCCAGATCCTCGATAGCGAGCTCGTTCAGCGCGTATTCGCGCCGCGGACCCTCGTAAAGCAGAAGGCGCAGGTAGCGCGTCTCCGATTCGGTGAGCAGCAGCGCGGCCCCTCCCGGCCCGCCTTCGGTCACCCGCCGCACCGTGCGCCATTTGCGGCCGTCGTCGGAGAATTGCACGTCGTAGCGCGACGCGTAGCCGTTCTTCGCCCAATTGAGGACGAGGCCGCCGAATTCGCGCGGCCGTCCGAAATCGATGCTGAGCCACTGCTCGCGACGCGGACCGGACTTGCTCCGCCATGCGGTCTTCAGGTTGCCGTCGAGCGCGCGCGCGGGCGCTGCGCCCGATTGCGACGACGATGCGCGCACGATCGGCGGTGGCCACGGTGTCGATTCCGATGGCCGCTCCTGCAATCCGAGATCGCTGACGTCGACCGATCCGCGGCCGCCGCCGGCGCCGGCCGCGATCGCGATCTCGATCGTCGCGACGTGGCGCAGCGTCCTGTCCTTCGTCGGTCCCCACGCGAACTCGATCTGCCGCTTGCGGATCGTGATCGGCTGCCACTCGGTGGGGAACGTGAAGTTCGGTTGCCGGTACCACCAGACGTTGTCGCCGCTCGCATCGATGAACTTGACCTGCAGGTCGTTGACCGGTGCATCGCCGCGAAGCCAGAACGTGATCGCGTAGTTCTCGGGCAGATCGAGCGGCAGCGCGCGGCGCGCGATCGCGTAGCCCGCCGTGCCGCCGAGATCGAAGTCGAGGCGCATCGCCGGCCGCTTGCCCTCGACGACGCGCGCAATCGACGCGGTGACGCCGTCGGAGGCCACCGCCTTCCATGCGCTGACGTCGTCGAAGCGATCGACGAAGCGCGTATCGAACGCGGGCGGCTGCGCGAAGGCGAGCGATGCCACGAACGCAATGGCGGACGCAAGCAGGCCTTGCAAGGCGAGCCGTTGGAGACGCGCAGCCGCGCGCAGCCCGATCATCGGGCGGCTTCTCACCCTTTTACCGCTCCCATCATCAGTCCCTGCATGTAATAGCGCTGCAGCGCGAGGAACACGATCAGCACCGGCAGCGTCGTCAGCACCGAGCCGGCCATCATCAGCTCGTTATCCTGCACGTGCTCGCGCGACAGGCTCGCGAGCGCCACCGGCAGCGTGTAGAGGTTCTGGTCGGACAATACGATCAGCGGCCACATGAAATCGTTCCACGTCCCGAGCAGCGTGAATACGGCGAGCGTGACGATGATCGGCGACAGGAGCGGCACGACGACCGCTCTGAAGATCTTCCATTCGCTGGCCCCGTCGATCCGCGCCGCTTCGAGCAGGTCGTCGGGAATCGACAGCGCGTACTGGCGCACGAGGAAGATGCCGAAGATGCTCGCGAGCGCCGGCACGATGACGCCGCCGTACGTGTCGACGAGACCCATCTGCTTGAGCAGCAGGAACAACGGAACCATCGCGACCTGCCCGGGGATCACGAGCGCGCCGAGCATCAGCCGGAACAGCCGCTCGCGCCCGCGGAAGCGCAGCTTCGCGAACGCGTAACCGGCCATCACGTTGAACACGAGCGACAGCGCCGTCGCGGCGGCGGCGAGCAGGATGCTGTTGGCGAGATAGCGGCCCATGCCCGCGTGCGTGAAAAGCTCGCGGTAGTTCGCAAGCGTCGGATGCGCGGGCAGAAGCGGCGGTGGATACGTGCTCGCCTCGCCGGGTGCCATGAACGACGCGGCGAGCATCCACAAGAGCGGAAACAACGCGAACGCGGCACCGGCGAGCAGCAGGCCGTTGACGAGGAGCGCCGCCGGGCGCGGAAGGTAGTCCGACCACCAGCGCGGTTTTTGCGACGCGTTCGTCATCGCGCGAACTGCTCGCGCGCCGCGCGCGTCTGCAAAAGCGTCACGCCGAAGATCAGCACGAACAGCAGAAACGCAACCGCGGATGCATTGCCGAGATTCCAATACTTGAAGCCTTCCTCGTACATCAGGTAGAGCACTGACAGCGTGCTCTGCAGGGGCCCGCCCTGGGTCATCACGTACGGCTCGGCGAAGAGCTGGAAGTAGCCGGCGATCGTCAGGATCGCGACGATCGACAGGATCGGCGCGAGCATCGGCAGCGTGACGAAGCGCAGCCGCGCGAACGCCGATGCCCCGTCGATGCGCGCGGCTTCGTAGAGTTCGTTCGGAATGCTCTGCAGTCCGGCGAGCAGGATGATCATGTTGTAGCCGAAGTTCTTCCATACTGCGAACAGGATGATCGCGGGCATCGCGAAACGGGGATCGCCGAGCCAGTCGATCGGCGCAATCCCGACCGACGACAGGGCGTAATTGAGGAGGCCGTAACGCGTGCCGAGCAGATAGCGCCAGATCACCGCGACGGCGACGACTGTCGTCACGACCGGCGCGAAAAGCGCCGTGCGAAAGAACGGCTGGAAACGTGCGAGCCTCGAATTCAGAAGCAGTGCCGCGCCGAGCGATGCGGCGAGGGACAGCGGCACGCCGGCCGCCACGAAGTAGAGCGTGTTGCCGAGCGCCTTCCAGAACAGCGGACGCTCCAGCAACTCGACGTAGTTGCGGAAGCCGACGACGCGCAGGTTGGACGGATCGGCGAGCGCATAGATGTCGAAGTCGGTCAGGCTGATCGCGAAGGCTGCGACGACGGGAATCACGAAGAAGACGGCGATCACGATCAGCGCCGGCGCGACGAAGCACCAGGCGACCTGCCGGCGCCGGGCGCGACGGCGGGACGGCGCGACGCGTTCGCGCCCGGTCAATCGCGCGCAGCGCGCGCCAGCAGCCAGCGGCGCTTTTCGAGGATGCGATCGGTGCGCGCGTCGAGCTCGCGCACAGCCTCGTCGACCGTCCACTGGCCGCGCGCGGCGCGTTCGGCGACGTTGCGCATTTCGTCGGCGATGCGTTCCCACTCCGGGACTTTCGGTGCCGGCTTCACGCGCTCGAGCTGATCGTGAAACGCGCGCGCATGCGCGTCATTCGCAAGCGCCGGATCGCGCCAGGCGCTTCGTCGCGGCGGAAGATCGCCAGTCATTTCGCGAAAGCGCAATTCGATGTCGGGCTGCGACAGGTATTCGACGAGCTGCCACGCGGCATCCTTCGCTTGCGATGCGTGGAACACGACGAGGCTCGAACCGCCGGCGATCGATGCGCCGGGGCCGGACGGTCCGGGCAGTGGCGCCGTCGCCCACGTGCCCTGCAATTGCGCCGGCAAGCGACGCTCGAACTCGCCGATGTTCCAGGGTCCCGAAATGTAGAACGCGAACGTGCCGCGGCCGAACTCCGTCCATACGTTCGACATCTGCGACGCGGTCATCGGCGGGGCGAAGCCGCGGCGAAACATGTCGATGTAGAACGCGAGCGCGCGACGGAAGCCCGTGCTTTCGAAGTTGCCGTAGCGGCCGCCGTCGCGCAGCAGCGGATCGTCCTGCTGCAATGCGAGCGCGAGCAGAGGCTCGACTTCGTTGAGCGGCAGCAGAATCGCGTAGTGGTCGGGCGGCGCCCGCGCCTTGACGGCTGCGAGCGCCCGAGTCCATTCCGGCCACGACGCCGGGACGTCATGGATTCCGGCCGCTTCGAGCAGGTCCCGGCGGTAGAAAAGCAGGCGGGTATCGACGTACCACGGCACCCCGTAGACATGACCGCCGACGATGTTCGTATCCCAGATGCCGGAGAAGTAGTCCTTCGGATCGACCGTCGACGTCGTCACGCGCGCATCGAGCGGCGAAAGCGCGCCCAGCGCCACGAATTCGGGGATCCACGTATTGCCGAGTTGGGCGATGTCGGGCGTCGAATCGCCGGCGAACGCGGTCAGCAGCTTCTCGTGCGCGGCGGTCAGTGGTATCTGCTGGATTTCGATGCGCACGCGCGGATGCGCCTGCTGGAATCCGGGCAGCAGCTGGGCGACGACCTCGCCCTCGCGGCCGATCGTCCAGAACGTGATGACGGTGACGTCCTCGTGCTTCGCGCAAGCCGGAGCGAGAACGACGAAGGCGAGCGCCACGATGGCGCGCACGACATTGCGCAAGATCACGGCACCGCAGCCGTCGTGTTGTCGCCGGCCGGCTCGTCGAGCCAGCCTCCGGTGAAGCCCGCGCGCTGCAGGCCGCGACGGATGTACGGGTTCTTGCGCATGACCTTCCAGACGAAATCGTCGCGGTAGTTCTCGATCATCGCGATGATAGGGCCCTGGTCGATGCCGATGTAGTCGCTCGCGACCCAGCCGAAGCCCGGGATCAGATGCCCGGTCTTGAGCGGCACGTCGTAGGTGAAGCTCGGGTTGAACGCGTCGAGGAAGCCGTACGTCGAATAGATCTGCGCGCCGAACTGGTCGTGCATTTCCTCGACGGCCGGGATCACGATCTCGGGCGCGAACGGCAGCGACGCGGCCGCGGCGGTCGGTGCGATCGTGCCGTCGTCGAACACGTCCGCGATGCCGGCGCCGCGCGCGGAGT
>DATNGN010000049.1:0-6879 GCA_035605875.1 Casimicrobiaceae bacterium | reverse complement strand
TCGACTTGATCATTCATGCGCAATACAGTCGTGAGCGTATCCCAGACTCGCTCGGTCACGCTCATGGCGTCCCTCGTGAAGACGCTGCCTCCATTGCCGCAATGCGCTTGTTCGACGCCTCTACGTACGCGAGCGCATCGTCGATGGCAGCGGCCGCTGAAGCGGTGCTTCGTTCAACGCGAGTCAACAGGCCTTCCAGCGCCTCTTCATCCTCTTGCGGTGAAAATGCAGCCGCCGCCCGGCGCAGGTATTCACCGAGCGATATGCCCTGCTTCTGCGCCTGACGAGCCAATCGCCTTTTCTCCGTCGGGGTCATCAGCACCGGTACTCTTTCCGTTGCCGCAACCATTCGTCTCTCCTGTACATGGTCAGCACATGTGCATGATACGCCAGTTCCCAATGCAAGAAGTCCTCGGCCCCATACTTTTTCCTCGGCTGCGTCCGGCACGGCTCATCCACTCGGTCTATTGCGCCGGGCGTCAGGGTCAAGATAAACTAACCAAACTTAGTTTACTGTGATCATCGTGCGCAAGATCAACATTCACCAGGCGAAGACGCACCTGTCGCGGCTCGTCGACGAAGCAGCAAACGGCGAGCCGTTCATCATCGCCAAGGCCGGGAAGGCGCTGGTCAAGGTTGTCGCGCTCGATGCTCCCACAGTGTCGGAGACAACGCGCATGGGATTCATGAAAGGAGAAATCGAGGTTCCGGAAGACTTCGACACCATGGATCACGAAGCTATCGAAAAGCTGTTCGTCAATCGCACTTCTTGAAGCTGCTGCTCGACACGCTCGTCTTGTTGTGGGCGGCCGGCACGCCCGAGCGCCTCTCGCCGAAGCTCCGCACGCTCATTGCGAGCCCGGAGAGCCAGCTCTTCTTCAGCGTCGCGAGCTTGTGGGAGATCGTGATCAAGCACGGCTTGGGTCGCAGCGATTTTCGTGTCGACGCTTCGCGCCTTCGGCGACGCCTCGTCGAGAACGGGTACGACGAACTGCCGATCGCGGGCGAGCACGCAATAGCCGTTCGCTCGCTGCCGCATTTGCACGAGGATCCGTTCGATCGAATGCTCGTGGCGCAGGCGATCAGCGAAGGATTGACACTCATTACGGCCGACAAGGCCGTTGCCAGGTACCCGGTCTCGATCCTGTCGGCGTAGAAACGAAAAAGCCCGCGATCGATCGCGGGCTTTTCGCCGTACCGTTCACAAGGCTGCGTCAGGCATACGCCTTGAGCTGCATCGAGAACTGCGCCAGCGGCTGGATTCCCGACGCTTCGGCACGATGGCACCAGTCCTGCAATCGCGCGAGAAGCTGCTCCGACGAGTCGGTCGAGCGGCTCCACAGCGCCGCCAGTTCCTGCCGCATATGGTAAATCTGCGCCAGCACCTTGCTCTTCTCGAACGTCTGTTCGAGTCGGGCGCGGTCGCGTTCGGGCAGCGCAACGGGGTCGGACGCGAGCCAGCGGCGGATGCGGCGCAGGCTCGGCAGATCGACGTGTCCGTGACGGGCGCGAAGCTCGGCGATCTCGGCCGCGCAGGCGACCTTCACCGACTTCGCGTAGCTGGTCGCCACGGCGTAGCGATGCGTGATGATCGCCTGCAGCGTCGCGAGGTCGGCCACCGCCTTCGAGCGGTCGACCTTCACCTGCGGCGCGACCTTGCGCACGGTGGCGAGGCGCAGCACCTGCAGGACGCGGATATACGTCCAGCCGATGTCGAATTCGTACCAGCGTGACGACAGCTTGGCCGACGAGCCGTATGCATGGTGGTTGTTGTGGAGCTCCTCGCCGCCGATCAGGATGCCCCACGGGACGATGTTCGTCGACGCATCGGTGCACGCGAAGTTGCGGTAGCCCCAGTAGTGGCCGAGGCCGTTGATGATGCCGGCGGCGGTGACGGGGATCCACAGCATCTGCACGGCCCAGATCGTGAGGCCGATCGGGCCGAACAGCACGACGTCGATGACGAGCATCAGCGCGACGCCGAACGTCGAGTGACCGGTGTACAAGTGCCGCTCGATCCAGTCGTTCGGCGCGCCGCGGCCGTACTTGTCGAGCGTGTCGGCGTTCTTCGCCTCGTCGCGATAGAGCTCGGCGCCGCGCAACAGGACCGTTTCGATGCCGCGGGTTTGCGGGCTGTGCGGATCGTCGGCGGTTTCGACCTTCGCATGATGCTTGCGATGGATCGCGATCCACTCCTTCGTCACCATGCCGGTGGTGAGCCAGAGCCAGAAACGGAAGAAGTGCGAGGGAACGGGAGAAAGGTCGAGCGCGCGGTGCGCCTGGCTGCGATGCAGGTAGATCGTCACCGAGACGATCGTGACGTGCGTGAGCCCGGCCGCCACGGCGATGTAGCCCCACCAGGGAAGGTCGATCAACCCATGCGCGGCGAGAGCCAGCAAATCCAGATTCATTGCATATCCGTAAAAATGCAACCGCGGGCGCGACGACGGCGTCGTCGGCGAGCAGGTTGCGGCACCCATTGTACGCGAGCGGCGTGCGTCACGATATGGTTTCGGGCGGCGTTTCGCACAAGGGCCGACGACCGGAAAATTTTCGCGACGGCGACGCTCGTCAACGCTGATTGGACCGGATCGGCCGTTTGGAGTGCGACGCGTTTCGCGCTTGGGCAGCGACTATACCGACGCCGGCGTTCGATCGACGTGCAAGCCTGCAGGCATCGTACCGACGATGCGGATGTCGCGCTGCGGAAACGGAATCGCGATGCCGTTCGCCGCGAACTCCTTGAGGATCGCGCGGTTGAGCGAGCTCTTGAGGTCGAGTTGGCCGACGTGCGGATCGTTGATCCAGACGCCAAGCTCGAGGGTGATGCCGCTGTCGGCGAAGTTGACGAGGAACGCTTTCGGCGCGTTCGCATCGCGCAGCACGCGCGGCTCGCGCAGCGCGATCTCGACGAGCAGCGCGAGCGCCTTCTCGACGTCGCTGTCGTAGCCCACCTGCACCTGCACGGCGATGCGCACCATCGGCGACGTGTACGAATGATTGAGAACGGTCGTCGTGACGACCGTTTCGTTCGGCACGATCGCCTCGACGCCGTCGCCGCTGCGCACGACGAGATAGCGAGACGTCGCCTTCGACACGATGCCGGTGCGATTGTCGACGGTGACGAGGTCGCCGATGCGAATCGAGCGGTCGAGCAGGATCGTGAAGCCGGCGATGTAGTTCGACGCGAGCTTCTGCAGGCCGAGGCCGATGCCGACGCCGAGCGCGCCGCCGAAAACGGTGAGCAGCGTGAGGTCGAAGCCGATCTGCTCGAGCGCGACCAGCACCGCGACGACGATCAGCACTGCGCGGATGAACTTCGACAGCACGACGCGCAGGTTCGCGTCGAGCTGCGTCGCGAGCGCGAGGCGCTGCTCGATCAGCCCCGAGATCCACAGCGTCACGATCAGCGTGACGACGACGACGGCGATGCCGCTGAAGACCGTCAGCAGCGACACGTTGCGCTTGCCCATCGGGATCACGAGCTGGTCGAGCGTCGCGCCGATCTCGGGCAATACCCCGAGGAAGTAGAGGATCGCGAGTCCCCAGATCGCGGTGCCGATCGCGAGCTCGGAGGCGGGCAGCCACGTCTGCGCCGGGAACAGCCGATGCAGCAGGTAGGCGAGCATCCGGATGATCGCGAGCGCGATCAGGATCGGCATCGCGATCGCGAGAAAGAACGGCGGCCCGACGTAGCGGCGCCACGCGAACGACGCGATGTAGACGAGCACGAGCGCGATCAGCGGAAACGCGAGGTGCCCTAAGCTGCCGGGAAGGCGCACGTGCGGCATTTGCCGGCGGCGTTTCGCGATGCGCCGATCCAGGAGCCAGCCGATGCCGATGCAGACGAGCGTCAGCGCGAGCTCGAGCCAGCCGCGCGGCAACGCGAGGGCCACCTGCAGCCGCGAGAAGTCGATCGGCGCGATCATTGTCGTTCTCCCTGTTTTCGTTCGAGCACCGCGGCGAAAAATCCGTCGCAGCCGTGGACGTCGGGACGCAAGCGTAACCGCGATCCGGTGTCGAGCGATATGCGCATGCCGGCGAGCAACGCGGCGACGTCGCGTTCGGCGAACGCGTCATGCTCGGCGAGGAATGCGTCGACGATCGCGTCGTTCTCCTCGGGCAGCACGCTGCAGGTCGCGTAGACGATCCTTCCGCCCGGCTTCACGAGCGTCGCGGCGGCCGCGAGGATCTTCGCCTGCTTCGCCGTGAGCTCCGCGAGGTCTTCCGGCGTCTGCCGCCATTTGAGGTCGGGATTGCGGCGCAGCGTGCCGAAGCCGGTGCAGGGCGCGTCGACCAGCACGCGATCGATCTTGCGCGCGAGCCGCTTCACCTTCGCGTCGCGCTCGCTCGCGATCACCTGCGGATGCACGTTCGAAAGTCCCGAGCGCGCAAGGCGCGGCGTCAATCGCGCGAGGCGTTTCGCGG
The DNA here is from genome assembly GCA_035605875.1 of Casimicrobiaceae bacterium. Taxonomy (GTDB): domain Bacteria; phylum Pseudomonadota; class Gammaproteobacteria; order Burkholderiales; family Casimicrobiaceae; genus VBCG01. Next base: position 2,451 of record DATNGN010000049.1, on the reverse strand, counting down.
ACACGTCGAACGCATAGAGTCGGCCCTGCGAGCGCATCAGCGCGCCGAGCAGAAGCGTCTTGCCGCCGGCGCCAGCACAGAAATCGACGACCATGTCGCTGCGCCGCGGCGCGACGAGCAGGCCGACGAGCTGGCTGCCTTCGTCCTGCACCTCGAGGCGCCCATCGGCGAGCCAGGGATGGCGCGCGAGCGACGGCCTTCCGTCGATGCGCAGCCCGAGCGGCGAATAGGGTGTGCGCGCAACACGCAGATCGTCCGCCGCGAGCGCAGCGAGCGCTGCGTCGCGCGCGGTCTTCATCGTGTTCGCGCGCAGGTCGAGCGGCGCCGGCGATTGCCAGACGCGCGTCAGCGATGCGCGCGACTTGTCGTCGTCGCTTTCGCCGAGTCGATGCCAGAGCCAATCGGGAACGTCGGCCGCGACCGCGGGCGCGAGCGGGTCGTGCATCCGGCCCTTGAAGCCCGCGAGCCAGCGCGCGTCCGCGGCGTTGATGGCGGGCTCGATGTCGCGCACCGAATGGCCGAGCTCGCGCACGGCCACCGCATAGGCGAGAAGCAGCGGCTCGTGCGTTTGCGCGAGCGCTTCGAGCGACGCCTTGCGGCGCAGATACGCGAACGCGCCGTCGGAGACGAATGCGCGATCGCGCGCGCCCATCTCCGAGTGTTCGCGAAAGAACGCCGACAGCGCGGCGTCGGCCGGCATGTCGAGACGCGCGACGCGTTCGATCGCGCCGGCGAGCGCGACGAGCTGGTTGCGCCGGAGGGTCATTCTTGCACGGCGCGCCATTCGCGGCGCAGGGCCGCCCCAAGCCGCGAATTCCACCCCCTCAGGGGGCAGCGCAGCCACGAAGTGGCAAGCGTGGGGGGACCACCCTCACTGCCCATGCGATTCCGCGCCACCAGGGTTGGGCAGCATCGGATCCATCGGCTTGAACGGCGAATTGTCGTCGGCCTGCTGTTCGGCGTCGTCGATCGAGTTGCCGTTCGCATCGGTGCGGATCACGTCGAGCACGGCTTCGAGCGTCCCGCGCTCGGTACGGGCAACGCGCATCTTGAGCGGAATGTAATGCATCGACGGCGCGAGCCAGAACCAGCCCTCGCCCTTGCCGTCCTCGCTCACCTCGTGCCAGCGTTGCGTCGGCACTTCGCGGTTGCGCCAGATCAGCGTCTCCTCGGCCTGCAGCGACAGCGTGTAGCGCGCGACGCGCCGCGTCGTCGCGAGCGTGAACGTCTGATCCTCGCGCGAAGGCGGCGAGAAATACGGCTGCCACATGATCGTCAGCGGATCGAACGCCGGCGGCTCGAGCGGCTCGAGATCGCCGCCCTTCAAGAGCACGTTGCCGGCGTCCCAGTCGAAGTAAGCCTCCTCGCGCTTGTCCGCGCTGCCGCGCTCGATCACGAACTCGTAGGGCTTGAGCCCTTGCGGCGTAATCATGCCGCGGCTTTCGACGAGCCCCCTCCCGTGCACGAACAGCGCGGCGAGCCCGCTGGGTGCGACCACCGTCGAGATCCGATAGTGGTCGCCGTCGTGTTCGAAACGGTATGTCGCATGGCCGATCATGAAGCCCTGCGAGCCGAAGTACACCTTGTAGTCGAGATCGAGGCGCGGCGGCAGCGCGACGGGCGGCGTCACGTCGGCCGGCGGACCGATGACGACGTTGGCGAGCGACGGTTCTTCGTGCGCCGGCGACGCAGGTTCGTTCGCGCTTGCCACGCTCGGCGCGGGAGCCGGTTGTTGGGGTACTGCCACGTCGGGCGAGGTTTCCGGCACCGCAACGACCGGCGTCCGCGGCGCTGGCGTCCGCCTGCGCACGACGTGTGTTTTCGGCGGCGCCGGCACGTGTTTCGCCACGGGCGCGGGCGCTTGGACGGGCGGCGGTGGCGCCGGCGGTGGCGGCGGAGGCATCACCTCGAGCGTCGCGGTCAGCGGCGGCTCCATCGGCAGCGCCGGCGGCGGCGCGAACTCGACCGGCGACAGCGACCATACGATATGCAACAGCACCGACAGTGCGAGCGCGACGAGCAGCGATCGCCGCACGTGCCAATGCGGGCGCGCGACGTGCGACGGTTCGACCGGTGCGGGCGCCGAAGCGTGGCGTGCCGGGAAAGCGTGCGGCCCTGCGTCGTTGTCCGCGAGGGAAGCCATCTCCCGAGGGACCCGGCGCGCCGCGGCGAGTTCGGCGCCCCCGTTCTTCAACGGACCGATGCGCCCGGCGAATCGGCGATGCGAACGGCGCCGTTCTCGAGGACGACGCGCCCCGCGCAGAACCAGCCGACGACCTGCGGCAGCAACCGGTGCTCGGCTTCGAGCACGCGCGCCGCAAGCGTTGCAGCATCGTCGTCGGCCAATACCGGCACGTCCGCTTGCGCGACGATCGGGCCGCCGTCGACGTCGGGCGTCACGAAGTGCACGGTGCATCCATGGCGTGTCGCGCGATCGGCCAGTGCCCGCCC
>DATNGN010000048.1:0-4998 GCA_035605875.1 Casimicrobiaceae bacterium | reverse complement strand
GAATCGAGGTGCTCGAGGCCCGCGAGCTGCACACGTTCGGCCTCGGCCTTCTGCGCCGCATCGTCGAGGAAGCGCTTGATCTCGACGATCGCCGGCGTCGATTCGCGCGCCTCGCCGAAGAATTCGAGGCAGAACGTGCGGATCGCAGGCGGCATCCGGTGCAGCACGAAGCGCGCGCTGACGATGATGCCGTCGCAGCCTTCCTTCTGCACGCCGGGGAGTCCGGCCAGGAACTTGTCGGTGACGTCCTTGCCGAGCCCTGTCTTGCGGAACTGGTCGCCGGGAATGGTCAGCGTTTCGCTGCGGGCCACCGTCTTCGCGTCGCCGGCGAGCCAGTTGAGCGCGAAAGACGCCTGCCGCGCGTCGTGGATCTTGCCGAGGTTGTGATCGAGCCGCGCGACGTCGAGCCACTCGCCGTCGGGCGTCACCATCCGCCACGAAACGAGATTGTCGAGCGCGGTGCCCCACAGCACCGCCTTCTTGCCGCCGGCGTTCACCGCGACGTTGCCGCCGATGCAGGATGCGTCGGCCGACGTCGGATCGCAGGCGAAGACGAGCCCGTTCTCGTCGGCGACATCCATCGCGCGCTTGGTGACGACACCTGCGCCACAGTCGATCGTCGGCGTTGCTTGCGCGTGTCCCGGCAGCACGACGCGCTCGACATCCGACAATCGCTCGAGCTTCTCGGTGTTGATGACCGCGGACCGCGGATCGAGCGGAATCGCACCGCCGGTATAGCCGGTGCCGCCGCCACGCGGGATGATCGTGAGCCCGAGCTCGATGCAACCGCGCACGAGCGCGCGCACTTCGTCCTCGCTATCCGGATGCAGCACGACGAACGGATACTCGACGCGCCAGTCCGTCGCGTCGGTCACGTGCGAGACGCGCTGCAGGCCGTCGAACGTGATGTTGTCCTTGCGCGTGTAACGGCCGAGCGTCTTCAGCACGCGCTTTCGCAGCGCCGCGGTTTCGGGAAACCACTTCGAGAAGCGATCGACGGCGATGCGCGCGGCATCGAGCAGCATCGCGACCTTCGCATCGCGATCAGGATCGCTGCCTGCGTAAGTCGCGCGGCGTCGGTCGATCGCGTTCAACCGGTGATGCAGCGCCTCGACGAGGAGCCTGCGCCTCCGCGGATTGTCGAGCAGGTCGTCCTGCAGGTACGGATTGCGCTCGACGACCCAGATGTCGCCGAGCACCTCGAACAGCATTCGGGCGGAGCGCCCGGTGCGCCGCTCGCCGCGCAATTCCTCGAGCAGCGCCCACATCGGCGCGCCGAGCAGCCGGATCACGATCTCGCGATCCGAGAACGACGTGTAGTTGTACGGGATCTCGCGCAGGCGGGAGCGTTCCGTGCGCGAATCCAGCCTCGCGGCTATCGGTTCGCCTGGCGCATTCATCGGAACTCGGTATGATAGCGCAGCGCTTTGCGCCATCTCGTTGCAGGAGCGCCGCATGGAGCTCGCACGCCTCGCCTCGATCGTGCTGCTGCTCGCCGCCCGGTGCGCGTTCGCCGGGCCCTACGAGGACGGCATCGCCGCCTACGACCACGGCGATTATGCGAAGTCGCTCGCGTTGTGGCTTCCGCTCGCCGAGCACGGCCATCGCACGGCGGCGTTCAACGTCGCGGTCCTGTACGAAAAGGGGCTCGGCACGCCGCAGGATTCCCATGCGGCCGAGCGTTGGTACGAAAGGGCCGCCGACGAAGGCGATCTCGAAGCCGCGTACAACGTCGGCGTGTATTACGAGACCGGAACCGGCGTCGCGAAGGATCCCGCGCAGGCGCGCAAATGGTTCGTCACGATCCTCGAGAATCCGCAAACCGATGCGGCTGCGATGGCGATCAAGAAGCGCGCACGCGAGCGGCTGTCGAAGCTCGCACCGGACACGCAGGAGGTCTTCGCGTACCGCGGCGGACGCTTCGTGCTCGCGCACTCGGACCACCGTTGCGTGATCGCGCTGCAGGGCGTGCTCGGCGGAGATACGCTGCGCAAGTTCGACGAGGTCCTCGACAAGACGAAAGCGTACGGCTGCGACGCGCCGTGGCTCATGCTCGAGTCGCCCGGGGGCTCGGTTTCGGAGGGCATCGAGCTCGGCCGCGAAGTGAGCGACCGGGGTTTTCGCACCGTCACGCGCTACGAATGCGCATCCGCGTGCGCACTCATCTTTCTTGCCGGCCGCGAGCGCGTGCTCGTCGGATCGCGGGCGAAGATCGGTTTCCACCAGGCGGCGTTCGTCCGCAACGACACGAAGGAACGGCACTGCAGCGGCCGATACGACAGCGTCACGCACGACCTGCAGCGCTACGTCTTTGCCGTGCTTCCGGGCGCAGCCGACAACGTGATGAAGCTGATCCTTTCGACGTCGTGCGATTCGATCGAATGGACAGCGGGGCAGCGCGCGCTCGACCTCGGCATCGCGACGCGCGCCGAGGCCGACGGCGTCGACGTGTTCGGCGCGAAGTCAGCGAAGCGCTGATCGCACGTCAGGAGGCGTAGCGGCTCTCGCCGGCTTCGTCCCGAGTGCCGACCTCGATGCGGGGCGCGGCGACGAAGCGGTCGCGTCCCGCCTCCTTCGCGCGGTAAAGCGCCGTGTCGGCCTGCTGGACCCAGTCCTCGACGTCGGCCATGTCCTCGTAGACCTCTGCGGCGCCCAGGCTGACCGATGCCTTCGCGTCCGGCATCTGCGCGAGCGCTTCCGAGAAGCGCGCGCGTATGCGCTTCGCCATCTCGGCCGCACCTTCGAGGTTCGTGTCGGGCAGCACGAGCAGGAACTCGTCGCCCGCATAGCGGGCCGCCGTATCCGTCGCGCGCATGTTCTCGAGCAGGACGCTCGCGACCTGCCGCAGCACGCGATCGCCGGCCGGATGCCCGTGGCGGTCGTTGATCTCCTTGAACCGGTCGATGTCGGCGATCATCAGCACGGCGCTTCCGCCGTGGCGGCGATAACGGGCAAGCGCCTGCGCTGCCGCTCGCAGCCCCTGCCGCCGGTTGGCAAGACCCGTCAGCTCGTCGGTGCTGCTGACTTTCGCGAGCCAACGGTTCTGATCGGTAATCCTGCGGCCGAGCCGATGCATGACCGTGGCGATCGCGAGCGGATAGGCGACGAGGAACGGAATGCAGGCGACGATCACCGGCATCGGCGTGGCGACGTCGATCCGGAAGCCGAGCATCGCCGATGTGGCGACACACGCGGCCAGCAGACAGATCGTCGTGCGGAACAGGAAGCGCGGGCCGTGCACGGCGACCTTGTCGACCGAGAGCATCGTGACGAGCAGGATGCTCGGCAGCAGATTGAACTGCATCAGCGCGATCCAGACGCCGCCCATCGTCGAATCGATCGCGAGGTGCCGCAGCTCGGCACGTACCGGGTGGGCACTGCGAATCGCGAGCCAGCGCGCCAGGTGCGGCCAGGCGAGGCCGTTCGCGACGAGCAGCGTCCAGAGATACCACGGCGCGCCATGCACCCACAGCACCGACGCGACGCAAAGAAAGCCCAGCCCGAGGCCCAGCGTGCGCAAGCGGTGTACCCGGCGCACGAAGCGCAGCCCCCGGTCGCGACCGGTCTCGTCGGGCGAAAAGGCGAGCTCCGGCGACGACGACTCGGCGTCGCCGGCAGCGCTGCGGACCCTCGAAGTGGGCATCGAATGCGGCGTTGACTGCGGAATCAGGATGCCGAGCAATAAGCTTGCCCAGCAAGGCCACGATCGACGAATGGCGTTCCGAGGGGTCAGGCGGCCGTCAATTCGCGCCGGTAGGCGATCGCCTCGGCAACGTGGATCGCGTCGATCGACGATGCGCCGGCAAGGTCGGCGACCGTTCGCGCGACCTTGACGACGCGATGATAGCCGCGCGCCGAGAGCGACATCCGCGACATCGCCTGCGCAAGAAGCGCTTCGGCGGCGGACGAGCGGCGGCAATGACGCTCGACTTCGCTCGGCGCGAGGCGGCCATTCGCCTTGCCCTGGCGCTCGAGCTGACGTCCATGCGCGAAGACGACGCGGTCGCGGACGGCAGCCGACGACTCGCCGTTTGCGGTCGACGCCATGGCGCTCGCCTCGACCGCCGGCACGTCGATCGCCATGTCGATGCGGTCGTAGAGCGCGCCGGACACGCGCCAGCGGTAACGCCGAACCTGCTCGGGCGTGCAGAGACAGCGCCCGCTGGCATGGCCGAGCCAACCGCACGGGCATGGGTTCATCGCAGCGACGAGCTGGAACTGGGCGGGGAACGTCGTCTGGCGCGCCGCCCGGGACACGAGAATCGACCCCGATTCGAGCGGCTCGCGCAGCACATCGATCACCCGACGGTCCCATTCGGGCAACTCGTCGAGGAACAGCACGCCGTGGTGGGCGAGCGACACTTCGCCGGGGCGCGGCACGCCGCCGCCCCCGACGAGCGCGATGCCGCTCGCGGTGTGATGCGGCGCGCGAAACGGCCGCACGCGCCAGCGGTCGCTGCTGAAGCGCCCGGCGAGCGATGCGATGGCCGCGGCTTCGAGCGCTTCGCTTTCAGTCATCTCCGGAAGCAGCGCCGGAAGCCGGTGCGCGAGCATCGATTTGCCGGTTCCCGGCGGTCCGAGCAGCAGCAATGAATGAAAGCCGGCCGCAGCGATCTCGAGCGCGCGCTTTGCTTGCAGTTGACCGCGCACGTCGGCAAGATCGGGGCCCTCGCTCGTGCGCGACGGCAGAACGTCGGCGAGCATCGGTGGCAACGGCGCGGTACCGGCGAGATGCGCGCATACCGACAGCAGCGTGCGCGCCGGCAATATCGTCGCGTCCTTCACGATCATCGCTTCCGCGGCGCTCGCCTTCGGCAGCACGAAGGCGCGGCCGTCGTGACGCGCGGAGAGCACCATCGGCAGCGCCCCGCGGATGGCGCGGAGCTCGCCGGTCAGTGCGAGCTCGCCCGCGAATTCGTGCGCATCCAGCTTGTCGTCGGGAAGTTGTCCGCTCGCGACGAGAATGCCGATCGCGATCGGCAAATCGAAGCGTCCCGA
>DATNGN010000047.1:0-14119 GCA_035605875.1 Casimicrobiaceae bacterium | reverse complement strand
ATCACGCGCACGCCGTCGGATGCGATGCCGAGGCCTGCGAGGCGCGTGCGATAGGCCTCGCCGTCGGTACCGAGCGTGCCCATGACCACGGGATCGCCGCCGATGCCGTGCAGGTTGTAGGCGATGTTGCCGGCGCAGCCGCCCCATTCGCGGCGCATGTCGCTGATCTGGAACGACACCGACAATACATGCGTCTGGTCGGTCAGGATGTGACGCCCGAAACGATCGGGAAACACCATGATCGTGTCGAACGCGAGCGAGCCGCAGATCAGTGTACGCATGGGAAACGCCGCGAGTTATGCCGCGGCGAAGTGTAGCGCAGGCGCCCTCACCCGCACGCGCTCCGGCAAGCGGGGCCGATGCCCGAAGGGCGGGTGAGGAAAAAAGTGCGGGTCAGGCGGCGTTGTTCATCGCCTCGCGGCCGATCTCGCGGACGATGTACTGCTGGCGCCGCGACACCGGCAGCGACTCGCCGATGCCGTGGAGGAGCACTTCCCAGTGCGCGTCGCCGTCGTCGTTCGCGCGCCGCTCGAAGCCGCGGATGAAATCGCGGGCGACGAGGCAGTTGCGATGCACGCGGACGAACCGCGCGCCGAATTCCTGCTCGAGCCTCGTGAGCGACTCCTCGAGCAGATACTCGCGCTGCGTGGTCCGGATCGTGATGTACTTGAGCTCGGCCTTGAGGTAGATCACCTCGTCGACCGGCACGAGCACGACGCGCGAGCGTTCGGTCACGGAGAGGAAGCGCCGTGCGGCGGCGGGCAATTGAGTGAGCTTCTCGATCGTCATGGGCTTCAATCGCGGTACCTTCTGCAATGCCGCCAGCAGGCGCTGGACGCGCACCGGCTTCACGAGGTAGTCGATCGCGTGCACTTCGAATGCGGCCAGCGCATGCTGGTGAAAGGCCGTCGTGAAAATCACGACCGGCGGGTGTGCAAGCTTTAGCAAGTGCCGCGCCAGTTCGATGCCGTCCATCGCCGGCATGTGGATGTCGGTCAACACGAGATCCGCGGGCGCCGAATGCAGGATGTCGAGCGCCTCGCGACCGTTTTGCGCCTCGCCGACGATCGAGATCGGCAGCACGGCCGCGCAATCGTCGAGCAGTTCGCGCAGGCGATGCCGCGCCGGAGCCTCGTCGTCGACGAGCAGGATGCGAAGCGGTGCTTCAGCCATGGTCGACCCTCATTGGCGCCATCGCGGGCAGGCGCTCGGAAAGATGCGGCTCGCGGCGCTTCGCAAGACCGCGGTCGGCGCCGCGGTAGCGCCGCGGCCCTTGCGATGCGCGATCGGCAGCTGTCGCGGCCTTCGTCGTTCGGTACGGCATCCGGATGTGCACTTCGTACGCGTCGTGATGAATGCGCGAATCGAGGCTCGCCTCGGCGTCGAAATGCAGTGCGAGCCGCTCGCGGATGTTGTCGAGCGCCATCTTGTTGCCGGCATGGTGCCGCTTGTCCTTCGCGACGTAAGGGTTGCGCAGGATCGCGTGCACCTCGTCGCGCGACAGGAAGATGTTGATCGACAGCACGCCCGGCGTGGTCAGCGGCTCGATGCCGTGGTACACGGCGTTCTCGAGCAGCGGCTGCAGCACGAGCGGCGGCACCAGCGCATCGCCCGGCATGCTCTTGACGTTCCAGTCGACGACGAGGCGCTCGCCCAATCGCAGCTGCTCGAGCTCGAGATACTGGCGGCACAGCTCGACCTCGTCGGCGAGCGGTGCGAGTTCGCGGTTGTCGCGCATCAGCACGCGAAAGAGGTCGGCGAGATCCTCGAGCGCGGCTTCGGCGCGACGCGGCTCGCTGCGCATCAGCGACAGCACCGCGGTGATGCTGTTGAAAAGGAAATGGGGGCGGATCCGCGCCTGCAGCGCCTGCAATCGCGCTTCGGTGATCGCCGGCGACAACGCACGCGCACGCAAGCGGAAATAAGCGATCAGCACGAACTGCGCGACCAGCGCGAACGCGAGATGACGCGCGAACCAGGCGCGCGGCTCGCTTCCGATCCGCGGCAGCAGCGCATCGACGCCGAACGCAATCGCGCACGTGATCGCAGTGACGATCACGATGGCGAGGCGCGGCGACGCTTTTGCAAGCCACGGTTGCACGAGCCACAGCACCGCGAGTTCGGCAAAGAGATGCGGCTCGACGAAACCGGTCAGCGTCGCCCATTCCGTGGCAAGCGCGGGCAGGCGCGGCTCCCGCGCGAGCGCGATCAGAAGCGTCGCGCCGTTCACGCCCACCAGGATGCGCAGGATCGTGCCGAGGTTGCGAAGGTCGGGCAACGCGGGAACTGCCGGAGCTTGTCTTATAATCCCTTGCATAACGAACCCGATATGCAAGCATCATGCCGGATGCCGGCATTCGGGCACTGCGGACGTAGCATAACCCTTGCCTGATGCGCCGTTCCCGCGCTGTCATGCGTGCCGCGGGTAGGTCCGCTTTCCATTGTCGACAAGCCCCCGCGGCCACGCAACCGCCGCACGAGTCCGATGACCGCATCCGATACGTCGTCCGATCCCGACAACCGGCCGCTGCCCAACGCCGCCACCGGGATGCCGCCAAGCGGCACCTGGTCGGGCCGCTTCAGCGAGCCGATGTCCGCGCGGATGCAGCGGTTCAATGCGTCGGTCGACTTCGATCGCCGGCTTGCGCGGGCCGACATCGCCGGCTCGCTGGCGCACGCCGAAATGCTCGCCGCGCAACGGATCATCGGCGACGACGACCTGCGCGCGATCGAGCGCGGCCTCGCCGAGATCGAGCGCGAAATCGAATCGGGCGCGTTCGAATGGCGGCGCGAGTTCGAGGACGTGCATCTCAACATCGAGCGGCGGCTCACGTCGCTCGTCGGCGACGCGGGCAAGCGTCTGCATACGGCACGTTCACGCAACGACCAGATCGCAACCGACATCCGGCTGTGGCTTCGCGATGCGATCGACGCGCTCGCGGCACAACTGCGGGCGCTGCGCGGCGCACTCGTCGACCTCGCATCGCGACACGTCGACACGATCATGCCGGGATTCACCCACCTGCAGGTCGCGCAGCCGATCACGTTCGCCCATCATTTGATGGCGTACGACGCGATGCTCGCGCGCGACATCGAGCGCTTCGCCGATTGCAGGAAGCGCGTGAACCGGTTGCCGCTCGGAAGCGCGGCGCTTGCCGGAACGAGCTATCCGATCGACCGCGAACGCGTCGCGCGTGCGCTCGGCTTCGACTCGGTCGCCGGCAATTCGCTCGATGCCGTCGCCGATCGCGATTTCGCGGTCGAGTTCGCCGCCGCCGCGTCGCTCGTCATCGTGCATCTGTCGCGCTTCGCCGAGGAACTCGTGCTGTGGTCGTCGCAACGCTTCGGCTTCGTGACGCTCGCCGATCGTTTCTGCACGGGCAGCTCGATCATGCCGCAGAAGAAGAATCCCGATGTCCCCGAGCTCGTGCGCGGCAAATCGGCACGTGTGATCGGTCATCTGACCGCGCTGCTCGTGCTGATGAAGGCGCAGCCACTCGCGTACAACAAGGACAACCAGGAGGACAAGGAGCCGCTGTTCGACACCGTCGACACGCTCGCCGACGTGCTCGCGATCATGACGGAGCTCGTGGCGACCGGATTGACGCCGAACGCCGAGCGCATGCGCGAAGCCGCGCGCGAAGGTCATGCGACGGCGACGGACCTGGCGGATTACCTGGTGCGCAAGGGCGTAGCGTTTCGCGACGCGCACGAGATGGTGGCGCGCGCGGTGCGCGAGGCGGAGTCGCGCGGCTGCGATCTCGCGGCGTTGCCGCTCGACGCGCTGCATCGCTTTTCACCGTTGATCGAAGCGGACGTATTCGACGTGCTGACGCTCGAAGGCTCGGTCGCGAGTCGCGATCACGTCGGCGGCACGGCACCTTCACGCGTGCGCGCGGCGATTGCGGCCGCGCGCGACGACATCCGGAGATCGCAATGAAACCAAAACTCGCATTCCTCGGCCTCGGCGTCATGGGCTATCCGATGGCGGGCCATCTCGCCAAGGCGGGCCACGACGTCACCGTCTACAACCGCACGTCGACGAAGGCCGCGCAATGGGCGCAGCAGCACGGCGGCCGCTCGGCGCCGTCGCCTGCCGATGCGGCGCGCGACTGCGACATCGTGCTGATGTGCGTCGGCAACGACAACGACGTGCGCGCCGTCGCCAAGGATGCGCTGTCCGGCATGAAGCCCGATGCGATCCTCGTCGATCACACGACGGCTTCCGCGGAAGTGGCGCGCGAGATCGCGTCCGCGGCAAAGGCGCGGAAGGTCCACTTTCTCGACGCGCCGGTGTCCGGCGGCCAGGCGGGTGCCGAGAACGGCAAGCTCACGATCATGGTCGGCGGCACGCGCGACGTGTTCGCGAAGGTGGAGCCGGTGCTCGCGCTCTATGGTCGGGCGGTGACGCTGATGGGGGAAACGGGCGCCGGTCAGCTCACGAAAATGGTGAACCAGATCTGCATCGCCGGACTCGTGCAGGCGCTGTCGGAGGGGATCAACTTCGCGCAGCGCGCGGGCCTCGATCCGAATCTCGTGCTCGACGTGATCGGCAAGGGCGCCGCGCAGTCGTGGCAGATGGACAACCGCGGCAAGACGATGGTCGAGGACAAGTTCGACTTCGGCTTCGCCGTCGACTGGATGCGCAAGGACCTCGGGATCTGCCTCGCCGCGGCGCGCGGCAACGGCGCCGCGCTGCCCGTCACCGCGCTCGTCGATCAGCTCTACGCGCGCGTGCAGGCGCGCGGCGGCGGACGGTGGGATACGTCGAGCCTGATACGGTTGCTGAGGGACAGGGACTAGAGGCTGGGGACTAGGGGCTGGGGAGCAGCATGGCGCCTCCTCCATCCACCCTCTCCCCCTCCACCACCCGCACCTCGTAATCGATCTCGGCCGTCGCGCCGAGCATGATCGTCGCCGAGCAGTACTTCTCCTTCGAGAGCTTCACGGCGCGCTCGACCTGCTTCCGGTCGAGACCGCGGCCCGCGACCTCGTAGCGCAGGTGGATGCGCGTGAAGACCTTCGGCTCCTCGGCGGCGCGCTCCGCCTCGGCCTCGACGACGCAATCGGCAACCGGCTGGCGTGCGCGCTTCAGGATCCAGACGACGTCGAACGCCGTGCAGGCCGCCGCGCCCGCCAGGACGAGTTCCATCGGCCGCATCCCGACGTTGCGCCCGCCGGCCTCCGGGGCGCCGTCGACGACGACCGCGTGGCCGCTGCCGCTCTCGGCGACGAACGAGACCTGTTCGACCCACTTGACACGCGCCTTCATGACCTGCCTCCTCCGCGCTGGTTGTTGCGCCGGCGCCTGCCGCCGATCGCTCAAACGCTGCCCTTCGTCCCCTCGACCGATATGCCGCTTGCATTGTGCAGCGCAATATGGAATGCTTACGCCTGTCGCGGGTCGCCGTCTCCTCCTTCGGCATCCGCGACGAATTCCTCCATTCTCCTCCTATGGTGGAATCCTCGGCGCGGTCGAACAGACCGCGCCTTTTTTTAGGCCCTTTGCGCGGCGCACCAATCGGCTGCGAACAGCGCGATGCGACGGCGGCGGGCGCGGCAGACAACGGGTGGAAATGCGACATTGACCGTCGTCGCCCGCGCATAGTACAATCATCGACTCTGCTCAACTGCAGTCGTGCCCGAGTCGAGGGCGCGAACCGTCGGGAAATTCCAACATGAAGACCTATTCGGCCCGTCCGCGCGACGTCACGCGCGCCTGGTTCGTCGTCGATGCGACGGACAAGGTACTCGGGCGCCTTGCCACCGAGATCGCGGTGCGGCTTCGCGGCAAGCACAAGGCGATCTATACGCCACACATCGACACCGGCGACTTCGTCGTCGTCACCAACGTCGAGAAGATCCGCGTCACGGGCACCAAGGTCGATACGAAGCTCTACCACCGCCATAGCGGCTATCCGGGCGGCATCACCACGACGACGTTCGGGAAGATGCAGGCACGCTTCCCCGGCCGCGCGCTCGAGAAGGCGGTGAAGGGCATGCTGCCGAAGGGCCCGCTTGGCTACGCGATGATCAAGAAGCTCAAGTGCTACGCCGGCCCCGCGCATCCGCATTCGGCGCAGCAACCCAAGACACTGGACCTTTAACAGGCAAAGTGTCCGCCGCCGCACGGCGGACTTCCAACCTCTATGATCGGAAACTATCACTACGGCACCGGGCGGCGGAAAACGTCCGTCGCGCGCGTCTTCATGAAGCGCGGCGACGGCAAGATCGTCGTCAACGACAAGCCCGTCGACGAATTCTTCACGCGCGAGACGGGACGCATGGTCGTGCGCCAGCCGCTGGTGCTGACGAATCATCAGAGCACGTTCGACATCATGGTCAACGTCATCGGTGGCGGCGAATCGGGGCAGGCGGGCGCCGTGCGTCACGGCATCACGCGTGCGCTGATCGACTACGACGCCGAGCTCAAGCCGGCGCTGTCGAAGGCGGGCCTCGTGACGCGCGACGCGCGCGAGGTCGAGCGCAAGAAGGTGGGTCTCCACAAGGCGCGGCGCCGCAAGCAGTTCTCGAAACGATGAACACGCACGGGCTGCATTCGCGGCCCGTCGCATTCTCGGGCACTGCTAGACTGATCCGGCCATGATCAGGATCGCCATCGTCGGAGGAACCGGGTACACCGGCGTCGAGCTGTTGCGTCTGCTCGCCGCGCACCCGGACGCGGACGTGCGCGCGATCACGTCGCGCAAGGAAGCCGGCATGCGCGTCGCGCAAATGTTTCCGAGCCTGCGCGGCCATTACGACCTCCAGTTCTGCGAGCCGCAGGACGCGAAGCTCGCCGACCGCGACGTCGTGTTCTTCGCGACGCCGCACGGCGTCGCGATGTCGCAGGCGCGAGAACTGCTCGCCGCCGGCGTCCGCATCGTCGATCTCGCGGCCGACTTCCGCCTGAGCGATCCGGCGACGTTCGAGCGCTGGTACAAGATGCCGCACGCCTGCCCCGAGCTGCTCGCCGAGGCCGTCTACGGCATTCCGGAGATCAATCGCGAGGCGATCCGCACCGCGCGCATCGTCGCGAATCCCGGTTGTTATCCGACGAGCGTGCAACTGGGCTTCCTGCCGCTGGTCGAAGCCGGCCTCGTCGACACGCGCTACCTGATCGCCGACTGCAAATCGGGCGTGTCCGGCGCCGGCCGCAAGGCGGAGCTCTCGCTGTCGTTCGCCGAGGCGTCGGACAATTTCGCCGCGTACGGCGTCGCCGGTCACCGTCACTATGCCGAGATCCTGCAGGGATTGAATCGCGCGACGCGCGAGCCGGTCCGCGTCACGTTCACGCCGCATCTGACGCCGATGATCCGTGGCATCCTGGCCACGCTCTACGCGCCGCTGCGCAGCCCCGACACCGACCTGCAGGCGGTCTACGAGAAGCGTTACGCGCACGAGCCGTTCGTCGACGTGATGCCGCCCGGATCGCTCCCCGATACGCGCAGCGTCCGCGCCTCGAACATGGTGCGGATCGCCGTGCACCGGCCGCCCGATTCTGACCTGGCGCTCGTCATCGCCGTGCTCGACAACCTGGTCAAGGGCGCCGCAGGGCAGGCGATCCAGAACATGAACGTCATGTTCGGCCTGCCCGAGACGACCGGTCTCACGGCACCGCCGGTCGTCCCCTGAGCGGGCATTGACACCTCCGCTGCGGGCCACCATATAAGAGACATCGCGTCTGCACGCTTTTTGACGGCGCACGCGGCGCCCCGGATAATGTCCGATAGAGGATCTGACGGAGTACGACGATGAATGCGATGAACGAGATGCCGAGCCCGCTGGTGTTCACCGACGCGGCGGCCGCCAAGGTGAAGGCGCTGATCGACGAGGAAGGCAATGCCGACCTGAAGCTCCGCGTGTTCGTCTCCGGCGGCGGCTGCTCGGGGTTCCAGTACGGATTCACGTTCGACGAAGTCGTCAACGAGGACGACACGGCGATGAACAAGGGCGGGGTGACGCTTCTGATCGACCCGATGAGCTACCAATACCTGGTCGGCGCCGAGATCGACTACCAGGAAGGGCTCGAGGGCGCGCAGTTCGTGATCAAGAATCCGAACGCGACGTCGACCTGCGGCTGCGGCTCGAGTTTCTCCGCCTGATCGATCGTTCGACTCTCCCACGAAGCGGGCCGGCAACGGCCCGCTTTCGTTTTGTCTGCCTGCTCGCGCGCCCGACGCGGCGCGATCACTTCGGATAGATCGCGCCGAGCACGCGCCTGCCTTTGGCGCCCGTCACTTCGGGAAGGTTCGCCGGGCGCCCGGCGAGCGCCTCGCGCGCAAGCCACGCGAACGCGAGCGCCTCCACCTGCTCCACCGGCACGCCCTCGTCGGCCGTCGTGCCGAGGTCGCGCGGCGCGAGCTCGCTTGCGAGGTATTTCATCAGCGTCAGGTTGTTCGCGCCGCCGCCGCAGGCGAGGACCTGCTCGGCGCTCGCCGCATACGCACGAATCGCGTCGGCGATCGTGCGCGCGGTCAGGGCGACGAGCGTCGCCTGGATGTTCTCGGCTTCGTCGTCGATGTGCGCGGCGGCAAGGCGCTCCTCGAACCACTGCAGGTTGAACTTGTCGCGATGCGTGCTCTTGGGTGGCGGCGCGCTGAAGAACGGATCGGCGAGCAGGACGTCGAGAAGGCGCGGGTTCGGCTTGCCCTCCGCGGCCCACGCGCCCTGCGCGTCGAACGTCGTGCCGCGATTGCGCGCGCACCACAGGTCGGACAGCACGTTGCCCGGGCCGGTGTCGAAGCCGTGCACGCTGCCGTCGCGCGGCAAATCGGTGATGTTGGCGATGCCGCCGATGTTGACGATCACGCGGTGACGATCGCGGCGTGCAAAAAGCGCCGCGTGAAATGCCGGCACGAGCGGAGCGCCCTGGCCGCCCGCCGCGACGTCGCGGCTGCGGAAATCGGCGACGACGCGCATGCCGCTCTTCTCGGCGACGCGCGCGGGATTGTTGAGCTGCACGGTGAAGCCGCGGTCGGGCCGGTGTCGCAGCGTCTGTCCGTGCACGCCGGCGGCGGCGATGTCGTCAGCGGACAGTTTCGCCGCGGCGAGCGCGCGCGCGATCGCATCGGCGTACAGCTCGGCGAGCATGTTCGCGGCGGCGCCTGCACGCGCGAGCTCGTTGTTGCCCGGCTGTTGCAGCGCGAGCAACTCGTCGCGCAGCAGCGACGGAAACGCGACATGCGCCGCACCGAGCGTTTCGCACGCCTTGCCGGAAACCGCAAAATCGGCGACGACGGCGTCGACGCCGTCGAGGCTCGTTCCGGACATCACGCCGACGAAAAGTTCGCGGGCCATCGCTTCGGCGGCTGCAAATGAGCGCCCGTCGCCGGGAGGCGACCACGCGTCACGACAGGATCAGTTGGCGGCGACGAGCCGGGTGTCGGGCAATCCGCGCACGACGGCAAGCTCGCCTGCAAGCGGCGCGATCGCGGCCATGAACGCGGGACGTTCCTGGTCGGTGACCGGCGTCGCCATCGGCAATGCGACCGTGAGCGGATCGCGAGGTTCGCCGTCGACGCGCAGTTCGTAGTGCAGGTGCGGGCCGGTTGCCCAACCGGTCTGGCCGACGTAGCCGATCGTCTCGCCCTGCTGCACGCGCGCGCCGTCCTTCGTCTCGGCCGCGAAGCGCGACAGATGCGCGTAGACGGTCGAATAGCGGCCATCGTGCTTCAGCATGATCACGTTGCCGTAGCCGGTTTGCTGCCCGACGAAGGTGACGACACCGTCGGCGGTGGCGCGCACCGGCGTGCCGATCGGCGCGGCGAAATCGGTGCCCTTGTGCGCGCGCATCGTGTGCAGGACCGGATTGAGGCGCGCGAGCGTGAAGCCCGACGTCACGCGCGAGAACTGCATCGGCGAGCGCAGGAATGCGTTGCGCTCGTTGCGGCCATCCTCGTTGTAGTAGCCTTCGGTGCCGTCGGGCGCGCGCCAGAGGAACGCGCGCAGCGTCCGGCCGCCATTGTCGAACTCGGCGGCGACGACGCGACCGGTGCCCGCGGGCTCGCCGTCGACGTAGCGCGTCTCGTAGAGCACGGCAAAGCGGTCGCCGCGGCGCAGGTCATGATAGAAGTCGATCTGGCCGCCGAAGATATCGGTGAGCGCGAGCGTGACCGAATCGGGCAGATCGGCGGCATCGGCGGCCGCGAACAGCGTCGAGGCGATTTCTCCTGCGCGGAGCGTGAGCCGCGTGTCGGCAGGCGGGGTTTCGCTCGTCGCGACGAATCCGCTCGACGTGCGCGCGATCGACAGCAGCTGGCCGTTCCCGGAGAGAAAGCGCAGACCGCTCAGACGGCCGTCGTCGTCGCTCGCGATCTGCAGCGGCCGCCCGGGCTTCAGTTGATAGAGCGTGCGCGCACTGGCATCGCTGCGCAGGAACGCGAGCGCGTCGGGATCGACGATCGAGGCGCGCGCGAGAAGGCTGCCGATCGTGTCGCCCCGCTCGACGCGTTCCTCGCGCCAATAACGGTCGTCGGAGGGATCGTCGACGGACACCGACGGCAGCGGCAGCGCGCGCGAAATCGTGCGCACGCTCGGCGTGTCGAGCGGCGCGTCGGGGGTGATGCCGAAGGCCGCGACTCCGGCCAATCCGAGGACCGCGATGGCGAGCGCCTGGCCCGGTGAGACGACATGCCCGAGCGCGCGCGAGGCGACGCGCAACGGCTGCGATAGAATGCGAAAGTTTTGCGCGCGCAACGGTCGATAAGCCAAGTTTCGCGGAAAATCGCGCACCGCTTGCATGTCCGTCGGCGCCCGAGCCGGGGCGATTGTAGCAAGCTTCCGGCGAAAAGCCTACAGCGCAATCCGCGCTTTTCCTACAGACAATGACGCCCGACATCGACCACCAGATCGCGGTGTTCCGCCGCGGCGCCGACGAGCTGCTGGTCGAAAGCGAATTGCGGGCCAAGCTCGCGCGCGGCGAGCCGCTGCACATCAAGGAAGGATTCGACCCGACACGGCCCGACCTGCACCTCGGCCATACGGTGCAGTTCAACAAGCTCCGTCAACTGCAGGATCTCGGCCATCACGTCGTGTTTCTCGTCGGCGACTTCACGACGCTGATCGGTGACCCCACGGGGCGTAACGTGACGCGTCCGCCGCTGTCGGCGGACGAGGTCGCGGCCAACGCGAAGACGTACACGGACCAGGCATTTCTGATCCTCGATCGCGAAAAGACCGAGGTCGCCTTCAATTCGAAGTGGCTCGGCGCGCTCGGCTCCGACGGCATGATCCGGCTCGCGGCGAAATACACGGTCGCGCGGATGCTCGAGCGCGACGATTTCGCGAAGCGCTACGCGGCCGAGCAGCCGATCGCGATCCACGAATTCCTCTATCCGCTCGCGCAGGGCTACGACTCGGTCGCATTGAAGACCGACGTCGAGCTCGGCGGCACCGACCAGAAGTTCAACCTGCTCGTCGGCCGCGAGCTGCAGCGCCATTACGGCCAGGAGCCGCAGATCGTCCTGACGCTGCCGCTTCTCGAAGGCCTCGACGGCGTCAACAAGATGTCGAAGTCGCTCGACAACTACGTCGGCATCACCGAGCCGCCGTCATCGATGTACGGCAAGCTGATGTCGATCTCGGATCCGCTGATGTGGCGCTACTTCGAGCTGCTGTCGTTTCGGCCACACGACGAGATCGCGGCGCTGCGTCGTCAATGCGACGACGGACGCAATCCGCGCGAGGCGAAGGCGATGCTCGCGCACGAGATCGTCGCGCGCTTCCACCCGAACGACGCCGCGGACGCGGCGCAGGCGGAATTCGACGCGCGCTTTCGCCAGCATGCGCTGCCGGAAAACATGCCCGAGGTGACGCTGCACGTCGACGGCGCGGGCATGCCGATCGCGCAGCTCGCGCGCCAGGCAGGCATCGTCGACTCGACGTCGGAGGCGTTGCGGCTCATTGCGCAGCGCGGATTGAAGGTCGATGGCGACGTCGTCGCCGACAAGACACTGGCGATTCAAAAAGGCGCGACGGTCGTCGTGCAGGCGGGCAAGCGGCGGTTCGTGCGCGTGAGCGTCAGGTAAGCGTACCTGGGGTCAGAGACGACTTGTCAGTAAATGCGCCGTACGCGCGACGGGTGTCCGATCAGTCGCCTCTGACCCCACTTATGCGAGGCCGGGGTCGGACGCGATGCCTTCGAGCTGCGGCAGATCGAGCTTGCGCGGCGCAATCGTCTTTTGCGCGCGCAGGTAACGCGCGACCACTTCCCAGACGGGCTCGCCACCTGCGGCTCTCGCCTCCTCGGACACCGGCGCCCAGCCGGCCACCGTGTACGAGCGGCCGGGCTCGATCGCCTTGCCGGCGAGCTCCATCGTCGAGATGCGCCGGCCCATCGTCGCGTTCGGATCGATCGCGTAGCGCAGGCCGGCGACGCGGACCATGTCGCCGCCCTGTTGGTAATAGGGATCGGGATTGAACAGATTGTCGGCTACATCCTCGAGGATCGTCTTGATCGCCTCGCCGCTCATGCTCGTCACCGTCACGTACGGATAGGTGATGGCCGTATGGTCGAGCAGATCCTCGAGCCGGATCGGATCGCCGGGCAGCAGCGTCGGTCCGAAGCGAAAGCCCGGCGAGAACGCGATCTCCGCGTCCTTCTCCGCCATCAGCGCGTCGAGCAGCAACTGGTCGAACGTGCCGTTGAAATTGCCGCGGCGGTACAAAAGATCCTCGGTGATTGCGAGCTTCTCGGACAACTTCGCCTCGTACGGCGCGCGCACCTTCGTCACCAGTGCGTCCATCTCGCGGTCGGGCGCGAGCAGATTCGCGAACACCGGAATCAATCGATAGCGAACGCCGGCCGTCTTTCCGGCGCGAACGTCGAATTCGAGAAGACCGACGAACTTGCCGTTGCTGCCGGCGTTCGTCACGAGCGTCGACCCTCCACGGTTGGCGACGCGCACCGGTTGCGGCACCGCGTCGTGCGTATGGCCTCCGAGAATCGCGTCGATGCCCGACACACGCGTCGCGAGCTTCAGGTCGACGTCCATGCCGTTGTGCGACAACAGCACGACCACCTGCGCGCGCCTGGCCCGCGCGTCGTCCACGGCCTTCTGCAGCGTCTCTTCCTGGATCCCGAACGTCCACTCGGAGACGAAGTAGCGCGGATTGGCGATCGGCGTGTACGGGAACGCCTGGCCGACGATCGCGACGCGCACGCCGTTGATGGCCTTGATGACGTACGGCGCAAACACGGCATCGCCGAAATCGGCGGTGCGCACGTTCTGCGCGACGAAATCGATGCGGCCTGCGAAATCGTTGTCGACGACCTGCCGGACGCGCGCCGCGCCGTACGTGAATTCCCAGTGCCCCGTCATCACGTCGACGCCGAGCAGCTTCGCGGCGTCGATCATGTCCTGGCCCTTCGTCCATAGCGCGGTGCCGGAGCCCTGCCACGTATCGCCGCCGTCGCAAAGCAGCGCACCCGGTCGCGCCGCACGCAGTTGCCCGATCAGCGTCGCGAGTTGCGGAAAGCCGCCCATCGCGCCGAACGTGCGCGCGGCGTGCGTGAAGTCGAGGTAGGTGAAGGCGTGCGCTTCGCGCGTGCCGGGCGCGATGCCGAAATGCCTGAGGAGCGCCTCGCCGACGAGATGCGGCGGCTTGCCACGCGCTGCGCCGACGCCGAGGTTCACGCTCGGCTCGCGGAAGTACGTCGGCCGCAACTGCGCATGGCAGTCGGTGATGTGCAACAGCGCGACGTTGCCGAACGGCTGCAGCGCATCGTAGAAGCGATCGCCGTCGGCCGCGCGCGGCGAATCGAGCGGCAATCCCGCGGCCGCGGCGGCGGCGAGCGCCTGCAGGAAATCACGGCGCTTCATTTGCCCTCACCCCAACTCTCTACCCGCGATGCGGGGAGACGGAGCGAGCGGCAGCGAAGCGGGTGAGGACCCACCCTCACTGATTGACCGGCGACGCGGGATCCACGAGCAGCGCGACGACGTCGCGGATCTGCTGTTCGGTCAGGATGTGGTGATAACCGAAGCGCGGCATGTTCGAGCACGCCGCAAACGCTTCGGCGTTGTAGATCTTCTGCCACGCGTAGCGACGTGTTTCGTCGGTGTAGCCGCGATCCTTGCCGAACCGATAGAGCGACGGGCCGATCGTCCCGTACGAA
>DATNGN010000046.1:0-70269 GCA_035605875.1 Casimicrobiaceae bacterium | reverse complement strand
TCGCGGTCGACGCTGATCGCGACGCGGATCAGCGCGCCGCTGTCCATCTCGTACTCGAACGTGCCGTCGGACAGCGCGCCGACGACCCGGCGCACCGCCTCCTCGGCGTTGTCCTGCACGTGCTTCATGTAGGCGCGAACGACCGGCAGGCCGAAATGCGCGACCATCTCGTGCAGCTCCTCGGCGCCCTTCGCGCACGCGGCGACCTGCGCGCGGAGGTCGGCGAGGTTCTGCTCGACGTTACGCACCGGGTAACGGCCCGAAAGCAGGATGTCGCGCATCTCGCTTTCGAGGAAGCGGCCGTTCGCGACGAGCTGCACGTTGTCGAGCAGCACGCCCTCCTCGTCGACGTGCGTCGAATCGGGCGGCATCGAGCCGGGCGTGATGCCGCCGATGTCGGCGTGGTGGCCGCGCGAGGCGACGAAGAATTCGGGCCGCTCACCCGCCCTCCGGGCAGCCTCTCCCCGCTCGCCGGGAGAAGGCCGGGGTGAGGGGAGAAACACCGGCGCGATCACCGTCACGTCCGGCAGATGCGTCCCGCCGTTGTACGGCGCATTGAGCACGAAGACGTCGCCCGGCTGCATCGTTCCCGCGCGCCGCGCAATGATCGTCTTCACGCTCTCGCCCATCGAGCCGAGATGGACCGGCATGTGCGGCGCATTCGCGATCAGGTTGCCGTCGGCGTCGAACAGCGCGCACGAGAAATCGAGCCGCTCCTTGATGTTCACCGAATACGACGTGTTCGCGAGCGTGACGCCCATCTGCTCGGCGATCGCCATGAACAGGTTGTTGAAGACCTCGAGCATCACCGGATCGGCGCTCGTGCCGATCGCATGGGCGCGGCGCAGCGGCTCGACGCGCTCGAGGATCAGGTGGTCGCGCGAAGTGAGCGTGGCGCGCCATCCCGGCTCGATCACGGTCGTCGCATTCCGCTCACGGACGATCGCCGGACCGTCGATCGCGTCGCCGGGCCGCAGCGCTTCGCGCGCGTACACGGCCGCATCGCGCCAGGCGCGCTGCGTGAAGACGCGGTTGTGCCTGAACGCGGCGAGCGCACCTTCACGCAACGGGAATTCGCGGCGCTCGTCGTCGAGATCGTGCGCGGTTCCGATCGCCTCGACAGCGATCGCCTCGATGACGAGCGCCTTGCCGGGCATCAGGAAGCCGTACTGCTGACGGTAACGGCGCTCGAATTCGCGCACGACGTCATCGGCGTCATCGCTCATCGGCACCGCGAGCGTCGTGTCCGTCCCTTCGTACTTGAGCTGCAGCGTGCGCTCGCAGCGGATGCGCGATGCCGCGACCCCCTGCGCTTCGACCTCGCGTCGCGCGACGTCGTCGAGCGCTGCGAATGCGCTTAGCGCCGCATCGAGCGACGCCACGGAAAGGCGCGCCTCGATAGCTTGCTGGCGCAACGCCCGCACGTCGGCGAGTCCCATCCCGTACGCCGACAGGACGCCCGCCAGCGGATGAATGAATACGCGTGTCATCCCGAGCGCATCGGCGACGCGGCAGGCGTGCTGTCCGCCGGCGCCGCCGAACGAGCACAGCGTGTAGGCGGTGACGTCGTAGCCGCGCTGCACCGAGATGTGCTTGATCGCGTTCGCCATGTTCTCGACGGCGATGTCGAGAAAGCCGTCGGCGATCTCCTCCGGCGTGCGCGCGAGTCCCGTCGCTTCGGCGACTTCCGCTGCCAGCGCCGCGAGTTTGCGACGCACGACGTCGGCGTCGAGCGGCTCGTCGCCGTTCGGCCCGAACACCTTCGGGAAAAGGTCCGGATCGAGCTTGCCGACCATCACGTTGCAATCGGTGACGGTCAGCGGACCGCCCCGCCGATAGCTCGCGGGGCCCGGATTGGCGCCGGCCGACTGCGGTCCGACGCGAAGCCGCGCACCGTCGAACGTGCAGATCGAGCCGCCGCCCGCGGCCACCGTGTGAATGCTCATCATCGGCGCGCGCAAACGTACGCCGGCGACCTCGGTGACGAACGCGCGCTCGTATTCGCCGGCCCAGTGCGTGACGTCGGTCGACGTGCCACCCATGTCGAAGCCGATGATGCGATCGAAGCCGGCGCGCCTCGACACTTCGACCGCGCCGACGATGCCGCCTGCCGGTCCGGACAGGATGGCGTCCTTGCCCTGGAAGCGATGCGCGTCGGTGAGGCCGCCGGAGGACTGCATGAATTGCAGCCGCGAACCCGACATCAGATCCCCCTCCACCTCGTCCACATATCGGCGCAGGATCGGCGACAGATACGCGTCGACGACCGTGGTATCGCCGCGCGAGACGAGCTTCATCAGCGGGCTCACTTCATGCGATACCGACACCTGCGGAAAGCCGATCGCGCGCGCCAGACCGGCGATCGCGCGCTCATGCTGCGGATAGCGATAGCCGTGCATCAGCACGATCGCCACCGCGCGAATCCCGTCGGCGAAGGCGGCGCGAAGCGCCGGTTCCAGCCGCGCGAGATCGAGCGGACGCACGACGTCGCCGTGCGCGCCGATCCGCTCGTCGACCTCGATCACGCGCTCGTACAGTTGTGCTGGCAGCTCGATCCTGCGCACGAAGAGCTTCGGCCGGTTCTGGTACCCGATGCGGAGTGCGTCGGCAAAGCCGCGCGTGACCACGAGCGCCGTGCGTTCCCCGGTGCGCTCGAGCAACGCGTTCGTCGCGACGGTCGTGCCCATCTTGACCGCCTCGATTGCATCCGCCGGGATCGGCGCGCCGGCCGCGAGGCCCAGCAATTCGCGGATGCCGTGCACCGCCGCATCGCGATAGCGCTCCGGGTTGTCCGAGAGCAGCTTGTGCGTGACGAGCGTGCCGTCGTCGCGGCGGGCGACGATGTCGGTGAAGGTGCCGCCGCGGTCGATCCAGAATTGCATGAAAAGGGGCGAGGATTGAGGATCGAGGGTCTTCAGGCGACCCGAGACGTTGGCGCCCGCCAGCAACCGTCGCGATTATAGGAGGCGCGGATCGGGACCCGACGCCCGGCACGCGTGACCGGCCGGCCCCGGCTGTAATATGCTGCGCGGATTTCGCCGACTGCCACGAGCCACCGGCTCCCCCTCGATCCTCGACCCTGAATCCTCGATCCGGAGCACCAAGAAATGAAGCATCGTCTCCTCGCCTCCCTCGTCCTCTCTCTTGCGTGCTCGCTTCCCGCGCACGCGCAGACGAAGTGGGATCTGCCGACTGCCTATCCCGCGAACAACTTTCACACCGAGAACCTGCAACAGTTCGCGAACGACGTCGACAAGGCGACAGGCGGCAAGCTCAAGATCCAGCTGCATCCGAACGCGTCGCTCTACAAGGCGCCGGAGATCAAGCGCGCCGTGCAGGGGGGACAGGCGCAGGCCGGAGAAATCCTGCTCGTCAACTACGAGAACGAGGACCCGCTCTACGGCCTCGACGGCGTGCCGTTCCTCGCGACGTCGTACAAGGAGTCGTACAAGCTCTACAAGGCCGAGCGCAAGGCGCTCGAGGACAAGCTCGCGAAGCAGGGCATGCTGCTGCTCTACACGGTACCGTGGCCGCCGCAGGGCATCTACACGAATCGCGTGCTGAAGAGCGCGGCCGACATGAAGGGCCTCAAGTGGCGCGCATACAGTCCGGCGACGTCGAAGATCGCCGAACTCGTCGGCGCGCAACCGGTCACCGTGCAGGCCGCCGAAGTCTCGCAGGCGCTCGCGACCGGGGTCATCGACTCGTACATGTCCTCCGGCGCCACCGGCTACGACTCGAAGACCTACGAGCAGCTCAAGCACTTCTACGACACGCAAGCGTGGCTGCCGAAGAACGCGATCATCGTCAATCGCGCCGCGTTCAACGCGCTCGACAAGCCGACGCAGGCGGCGGTGCTGAAGGCGGGCGCCGAAGCCGAGACGCGCGGCTGGAAGCTCTCCGAGGAAAAGACGAACTGGTACCTCGATCAGCTGCGCAAGAATGGCATGACGATCGACACGCCGAGCGAGCAGTTGACGGCCGACATGCGCAAGATCGGCAACGTGATGCTCGCCGACTGGTTGCGCAAGGCCGGGCCCGACGGCAAGAAGATCATCGACGCCTATCGCGCGCAGCAATGACCGGGGCGCTCCGCCATCGCATTCGACGGGTTGTCGCGTAGCGATGCGCCGATTCCTCGATCGCCTCTACGCCGCCGCCGCGTACCTGGCGGCGTTTTTTCTGGTCGGAACGCTCGCGATGGTGCTGGTCGGCATCGTCGGCCGGCTCGTCAACTGGTACGTCGCGGGGACCGACGCCTACGCCGGCTACTGCATGGCGGCGAGCGGCTTTCTCGCCCTCGCGCATACGCTGAAGCGCGGCGAGCACATTCGCGTGTCGCTCGTGCTCGAGCACGCCGGCGTTCGCGCGCGCCACGGTCTCGAGATAGGGTCGCTCGCGATTGCGACGATCCTTTCCGGCGCCTTCGCGTTCTACAGCGCGCGGCTCGCGTTCCAGTCATGGCAGTTCAACGACGTGTCGACGGCGAACGACGCGACGCCGCTCTGGATTCCGGAGATCGCGATGGCAGCGGGCATGCTGATCCTGTTCGTCGCGTTCATCGACGAGTTCGTGCTCGAACTGCGTGGCGCCAGACGATCGGCTGCGCCTGCCGAGATGACGCGACATGAATGAGCGACCGCGATGGATGCGCTGATCACCGCCCTCCTCGTCACGGCGCTGTTCGTGCTGCTCGGCAGCGGCGTCTGGATCGGTCTTGCGCTCGCCGGCGTCGCCTGGGTCGGCATGACGCTTTTCTCGTCGCATCCGGCGGGCGACGCGATGGCGGTGACGATCTGGGGCACCGCATCGTCGTGGACGCTGACCGCGCTGCCGCTCTTCGTGTGGATGGGCGAGATACTCTTCCGCACGCGGCTCTCGGAGGACATGTTCAAGGGCCTCGCGCCGTGGCTCGAGCGCGTCCCCGGCCGCCTGCTCCACACGAACATCATCGGCTGCACGATTTTCGCCGCGGTGTCGGGTTCGTCGGCGGCGACGTGCGCGACGATCGGCAAGATGACGCTGCCCGAGCTCGCGCGGCGCGGCTATCCCGACGGGATCACGATCGGATCCCTCGCCGGTGCGGGGACGCTCGGCCTGTTGATTCCGCCGTCGATCATCATGATCGTCTACGGCGTGACGGCGAACGTCTCGATCGCGCGCCTCTTCATCGCCGGCGTGATTCCCGGCGTGCTGCTCGCCGCGCTGTTCTCGGGCTACATCGGCGCGTGGGCGCTCCTCCATCCCGATCGCATTCCGGCCGCGACCGAACGCACGTCGATCGGGCAGAAGCTCTACGCATCGCGGCACCTGATTCCCGTCGTGCTGCTGATCGTCATCGTGCTCGGCTCGATCTACGCGGGTGTTGCGACGGCCACCGAGGCGGCGGCGTTCGGCGTCGTCGGATCGCTCGTCATATCGGCCGCGCAGCGTTCGCTCGATTGGCGCACGTTCCGTGACTCGCTGCTCGGCGCGACGCGCCTCTACTGCATGATCGCGCTGATCCTCTCCGGCGCCGCGTTCCTGACGCTCGCGATGGGCTACATCGGCCTGCCGCGCGACCTCGCCGAGTGGATCGGCACGCTCGGGCTCACGCCGTTTGCGCTGATCGTCGCGCTCGCGATCTTCTACATCATCCTCGGCTGCTTCCTCGACGGTATCTCGATGGTCGTGCTGACGATGGGCGTCATCCTGCCGACGGTCGAGAAGGCCGGCATCGACCTCATCTGGTTCGGCATCTTCATCGTCCTCGTCGTCGAGATGGCGCAGATCACGCCGCCGGTCGGCTTCAACCTTTTCGTGCTGCAGGGGATGACGCAGCGGCAGATCACCTGGATCGCGCGCCACGCACTGCCGATGTTCTTCCTGATGTGCGCGGCCGTGCTCGCGATCTGGCTGTTTCCGTCGCTCGTCACGCTGCTGCCGCAGCACATGAAAATTTAAAGGGGTATCACGGAGAATTCCGACGACGGACTCGTTGACGCGTTCTGCGACCAGCTCTGGCTGCAGGACGGCCTCGCGGCGGCGTCGCTTGCAAGCTATCGGCGCGATCTCGCCGCCTGGCGCGCATGGCTCGCGCAACGCAACGCCACGCTGCTGCACGCCGGCCGCGCCGATCTCGAGCAGTGGCTCGCCGATCAGTTCGCGACCAAGGCGAAGGCGACGTCGGTCGCGCGGCGATTGTCGACGCTGCGCCGCTTCTACCGTCTGCAGCTTGCGCAGGGCACGATCCGTGAAGATCCGACGCTTCGGGTTCGCGCACCGAAGAAGCCGCGGCGGCTGCCGAAGCACATTTCCGAGGCGCAGGTCGAGGCGCTGCTCGCCGCACCCGATATCAAAGCCATCCTTGGCCTGCGCGACCGCGCAATGCTCGAGACGCTTTACGCGACCGGACTCCGCGTATCCGAGCTGACCGCACTGAAGCGCTCGCAGCTCGCGCACGACATGAGCATGGTGCGGATCGTCGGCAAGGGCAGCAAGGAGCGCCTGGTCCCGCTGGGCGACGAAGCGGCGGCCTGGCTTGCACGCTACCTCCGCGACGTGCGACCGGGTCTTGCGGACGGCGCCAAGTGCGACGAGGTCTTTCTGACCCGGCGACACGCGCCGCTCACGCGGCAGGCGTTCTGGGCGCTCGTCAAGCGCTACGCCGTGCGTGCCGGCATCGCGAAGACGTCGCTGTCGCCGCACGTGCTGCGGCACGCGTTCGCCACGCACCTGCTGAATCACGGTGCGGATCTTCGCGTCGTGCAGCTTTTGCTCGGCCACGCCGACATCACGACGACGACGATCTACACGCACGTCGCGCGCGAGCGGCTGAAGCAGTTGCATGCGGCGCATCATCCGCGCGGGTAGGATGAAACGACCCCCACGCTCGCTTCGCTCGCTGCCCCCAAGGGGGCGCAGTTGGTGGCTTGGGGCGGCCCGGCGCCACTAACATAAAGCAATGACGAGCGAGCTTCCGCTGATCCCCGACGGATCGGAGGGCCAGGCGATCCGCGACGCGTTCCTTGCCGACGAGCGCTCGACGCTGATCGCCCTCGCGCCGCAGATCGACGACGACGAGATCACGCGACGCGCGATCGCGGCGCGCGCGCGCACGTGGGTCGAGGCGGTGCGCGACGAGCGGCAGTCGCACGCAGGCATCGAATCGTTCCTGCAACAGTACGACCTGTCGACGCCTGAAGGCGTGCTGTTGATGTGCATCGCCGAAGCGCTGTTGCGCATCCCCGATGCGGCGACCGCCGACGCGCTGATCCGCGACAAGCTTTCGCGCGGCGACTGGGAACGCCATCTCGGCGCATCGGATTCGCTGCTCGTCAACGCGTCGACCTGGGGTCTGATGCTGACGGGCAAGCTGACGCGGATCGAACGCGACGACGCACGCGATCCCCGCGCCTGGTACGAGCGCTTCGTCGCGCGCGCCGGCGAACCGGTCGTGCGCGTCACCGTGCGCCAGGCGATGAAGCTGATGGCCGAGCAGTTCGTGCTGGGGCGAACGATCGAGGAGGCCGTCGCGCAAAGCGACGCAAAGTGGCGCCATTCGTACGACATGCTCGGCGAGGCCGCGGTGACGGCCGGCGACGCCGAGCGCTACTTCGATGCGTATCGACATGCGATCGCGACGATCGGCGAGGCGCGCGCCCGAGGCGGGGAATCATCCATTTTCGCGTCGCCATCGGTGTCGGTAAAGCTGTCCGCGCTGCATCCGCGCTACGAATATCCGCAGCGCGAACGCGTGCTCGCCGAGCTCGTACCGATCGTGATCGCGCTGGCCAGGCAGGCGCGCGAAGCGCGGGTCGGCATGACGATCGACGCCGAGGAAGCCGAGCGGCTCGAGCTGTCGCTCGAGATCTTTTCGCGCGTGCGCCGCGACGCTGGGCTGTCCGACTGGCATGGTCTCGGGCTCGCGGTGCAGGCGTATCAGAAGCGCGCGCGTGCCGTCGTCGGCTACGTCGCCGCGCTTGCGCGCGACGTCGGCACGCGCATTCCGGTGCGCCTCGTCAAGGGCGCCTATTGGGACACGGAGATCAAGCGCGCGCAGGTGCTGGGACTCGCGGGCTACCCGGTGTTCACGCGCAAGCCGCATACCGACATCTGTTACCTCGCGTGCGCGAACGCGCTGCTCGACGCGGGCGGCGCGGTCTATCCGATGTTCGCGACGCACAACGCGCATACGATCGCGTGGGTCGCCGCGCATGCGGCGCGTGCAGGCGTCGACGAGTTCGAATTCCAGCGGCTGTTCGGAATGGGCGAAGCGTTGTACGAGCGCGTGCTTACCGGCGAGCATTCACATCGTGCCTGTCGCGTCTATGCACCCGTCGGCGGCCACCGCGACCTTCTGCCGTACCTCGTGCGGCGTCTGCTCGAAAACGGTGCGAACACGTCGTTCGTCAATCGGATCGGGGACCCGGCCATCCCGATCGAGGACGTCGTCGCCGATCCCCTTGCACGCGCGCGCGGCTGGGATTTCGCGCCGGCGCCGAAGATTGCGCTGCCGATCGACCTGTTCGCGCCCGAGCGGCGCAATTCGGAAGGCGTCTCATTGGCCGACCAGGCGGCGATGCGCGCGCTCGACGACGCTGTCTCGCAAAGCGAATCGGTGCGATGGAATGCGGCGCCGACGATCGGTGATGCGGGCGGAGAATCGCGCGAAGTCCTTTCCCCGGGCGACCGTCGTCATTCGATCGGCGCCGTCGTCGACGCGAACGATGCGGACGTCGAGCGAGCGCTCGCTGCGCTCGTCGACGCTCAGCACGAGTGGGACGCGCGCCCGGCCGACGAGCGTGCGACCCTTCTCGATCGTGCCGCGCAGCGCATCGAGGACGAGCGCCCGCAATGGGTTGCGCTGCTTGCGCGCGAGGCGGGCAAGACGCGAAGCGCGGCGATCGCCGAAGTGCGCGAGGCCGCCGACTTCTGCCGCTATTACGCGGCGCAGGCGCGCCGGCGCTTCGGCGCGCCGCTCGTGCTGCCATCGCCGGCCGGCGAATCGAACCTGCTTTCGCTGCGCGGCCGCGGCGTCTTCGCGTGCATCTCGCCGTGGAATTTCCCGCTCGCGATCTTCACCGGACAGATCACGGCCGCGCTCGCCGCCGGCAACGCCGTCGTCGCGAAGCCGGCCGAGCAGACACCGCTGATCGCGGCCGCGGCCGTGCGGACGTTGCACGAAGCGGGCGTACCGCCGAACGTGCTCGCATTGATGCCGGGACCCGGCGAGACGATCGGTGCGCGGATCGTCGCCGACCCCCGCATCGCGGGCGTCGCGTTCACAGGATCGACGGCTGCCGCGAGCGCGATCGCGCAGTCGCTCGCGATGCGCACGCCGATCGTCCCGCTGATCGCCGAGACCGGCGGCCAGAACGCGATGATCGTCGACAGCTCGGCGCTTGCCGAGCAGGTCGTCGCCGACGTCGTGCAGTCGGCGTTCGACAGCGCGGGCCAGCGCTGCTCGGCGCTGCGCGTGCTGTGTCTGCAGGAGGATGTCGCGCCGCGCGTGCTCGCGCTGCTCGAAGGCGCGATGGACGAGCTGACGCTCGGCGATCCTGGCGATCTTGCGACCGACGTCGGACCCGTGATCGACGCCGCGGCGCGCGAGGCGCTCGAGGCACACGTCGAGGCGATGTCATCGCTTGGCCTCGTCCGTCACCGGGTGATGCTTCCCGATGCGTGCGCGAACGGGACGTTCGTCGCACCGACGCTCGTCGTGCTCGATCGCATGGATCGGCTGACGCAGGAAGTGTTCGGTCCGGTCGTGCATGTGACAACGTGGAGAGCCGGCGAGCTCGACGCCTTGATCGATGCGATCAATGCCTTCGGCTACGGATTGACGCTCGGCATCCACAGTCGCGTGGATGCGACGATCGAGCGAATCGTGTCGCGGATGCGCGTCGGCAACGCCTACGTGAATCGCAACATGATCGGTGCGGTGGTGGGGATGCAGCCGTTCGGCGGCGAAGGGCTGTCGGGCACCGGCCCGAAAGCCGGCGGCCCCTTTTACCTGCCGCGATTCGCGGTGGAGCGGACGCTGTCGGTCAATACGGCAGCGGCGGGAGGGAATGCGGCATTGCTGGCCGAAGGGGAGGGATAGTTATACGAGGGATAAGAGATACGCGATGGGGCAGATTGGCGTCGAATGTGAATTCGGCGACTTGTCGGAACACCACCGACGCGGGCCAAACGCAGGCGCACTCTCTATCCGCTGTCCCCTATCCGCCGTCCGTCAATCTCCTATCCCCGCCTCCGCAACTGCGTTTCCAGCTCATCGATCCTCTGCATCAAGCGCAGCAGGATCGCGAGCGCATGCGTGTCATCGAGCGCGAAGTCGTCGCGCAGCCGGCGCGCGGTGCGCGCGGTGACGACGCAACGCGAACTGAAGCGCCACGACGGTCCCGCTTCGCGCGGCTCGATGGCACCGCAATCGACGAGCGTCGCGAGTTCGTCCTCCGACAGGCCCGATTGCTCGACGAGCTGCGCGACGGTAAGCGTTCCAGCGTCGTCGAGCATGACCGCCGTCGACGTTTCGATCTTCATCATGTCATCAGTCCCGCAGGGCCGCCCCAAGGGACTGACCACGCCCCCTGGGGGGCAGCGAGCGCAGCGAGCGTGGGGGGATGTTCATGACATGTGCGCGCGCGGGTTGAACGTCGACGCATCCTTGAGCTGCGTGAAGAGCTCGCGCTGGCGCTCGTCGACGACCGTCGGCACGATGATCTGCGCGACGGCGTACAGGTGCCCCGACGTTCCGTCGGGACGCGCGAGGCCGCGGCCGGACAGGCGCAGCTTCTGTCCGGCGTGCGTGTTCGCCGGGATCTTGAGCGCGACGCGTCCAGCGGGCGTCGGCACTTCGACGTTCGCGCCGAGCACCGCCTCCCACGGTGCGAGCGGCAGATCCATGTACAGATCGAGTCCTTCGGCGCGATAGAGCGGGTGCGACTGCACCTCGATGTCGAGATAGAGGTCGCCATCGCGGCCGCCGTTGAAGCCCTTCCCGCCCTTGCCCGGCACGCGCAGCTTCTGCCCGTCGGTGACGCCCTTCGGGATGCGGACGCGGATCTTGTGCGGCACGCGACGCAGCACGCCCTTCTCGTCGGGCTCGGCGACCGACATGTCGAACTCGACCTCGGTGCCCTTGTACGCCTGGTCGAACGAGATGCGCACCGCCGCTTCGAAATCCTGCCCGGGAATCGGCATGTCGGGACGACGTCCGCCGCCACCACGGCCGCGCCCGGCGATGCCGGCGAAAAGGTCGGCGAGATCGATGTCGTCGAACGCGAACGCGCCGCCACCCGCGCCGGACGGCGGTCGCTCGCCGAACGAGCGCTCCCATCCCGGCGGCGGCTGGAACTGCTCGCCCGGCTGGTGGCGTCCGAGCTGGTCGTAGGCGGCGCGCTTCTCGGGGTCCTTGAGCGTCTCGTACGCCTCCGACACTTCCTTGAATTTCTCCTCGGCGCCCTCCTCCTTCGAGACGTCCGGGTGATATTTGCGCGCGAGCTTGCGATACGCCTTCTTGATCGCGTCTTCGCCCGCATCGCGGGCGACGCCGAGCGTCGCGTAGTAATCCTTGTATTTCATCGAGCCGGCGCGGGCTCCGGTTACACGAGCTTGATCGTGCCGTCGAACGACACCTGGATGTTCAGGCCCTGCACGACGAGGGTCATGTGCGCGGGAAAGCTTTCGCTGCCCTTGATCGCGCCCTCCTCGATGCCCTGTGCAACCGCGCGCTCGATCTCGCGCTGCGAGCCGATGCCGACGACCTTCAGGAACTTGCGGATGCTGAGATTGAACGTTTCGTCATCCATGGCGCTCTCCGGTAATTTGGGACATTGGGTTGCCGTTTCCAGCAGTGCACGACGCGTTGCCGATCGGCAGGCGTCACGGACGCATTGCCGCGTCGCGCTCGATCGCGACGCCGATCTCGCGCACGCCCGGCAACGCGCCGAGTTTCGCGACGCGAACCTTCACCGACTGCGCGCCGAACTCGTCCAGCACCAACGACGCGATCGCTTCGGCGAAGCGCTCGAGCAACGCATGCCGATGATCGGCGGCGAAGGCGCGCAGGCGGATGACGACCGCCGCGTAATCGATTGCGTCGGCGAGCTCGCCCGTTTCGAACGGACGCGACGACGGCAGGCCGATGTCGAGATCGACGCGGATCGTCTGCGGCAGTTCCCGCTCCCAGGCATAGACGCCGACCTTGGTTTCGAGGCGAAGGTCCTGGATGAAGATCGTGTTCATCGGGCGTCGTTGCGGCAGGGACGGCGGCAGCCGGCAGGATAGAATCGCATCCAATCTTACCGAAAGCGCAAAACGCTTCCGTGATCGCAGCGCTTCTCCTGATCGTCGCCGCGTATCTGATCGGATCGGTGTCGTTCGCGGTGGTCGTCAGTCGCGCTTTCGGCCTGCCCGATCCGCACGAATACGGGTCGGGCAATCCGGGTGCGACGAACGTGCTTCGCACCGGTCATCGGGCGGCCGCGCTGCTGACCCTCCTCGGCGACGGCGCGAAGGGATTCGTTGCCGTGTTCGCCGCCAAGCAGATTGCCCCCCTCGCAGGCGCGCCCGACTTCATCGTTGCCGCGGCGGCGCTCGCCGTGTTCCTCGGCCACCTCTACCCGGTGTTTCACCGCTTCGCGGGCGGCAAGGGCGTCTCCACCGCCGCCGGCATCGTGTTCGCGCTGCATTGGCCGCTCGGCGTCGCGCTCGTTGCGGTCTGGATCGTGATGGCGTTCGGCTTCAAGATCAGCTCGCTCGCCGCGCTGACGACGGCGGTGTTGCTGCCGCTCGGTCTCTTCTATTCGCTGGGCCCGGGCCCGGAAGCCGGCGCCGGCATCGTCATCTCCGCACTGCTCTTCTGGCGCCATCGGACGAACATCCGGCAATTGATCGCCGGCCGCGAACGCACGATCGGACAGTGATCAGCGGGCCGGTCAAGCCGTGCGCAATTCCCAGCGCGGCGTAACCGAAAACCCGTACTCGCGGCGCGCATCGCCAACGTGCATCGCCGCCGCCATCGCGATCATCGCGCCGTTGTCGGTGCAATAGCGGGGCTCGGGAAACCAGGCGCGCGCGTTGCGCGCCTGCAGCGCCTGCGTCAACCGCGCGCGCAAGGCGCGGTTCGCACCGACTCCGCCCGCGACGACGAGCGACGAAAGGCCCGTCACCTCGAGCGCCCGGAGCGATTTGGCGACGAGCACGTCGACGACCGCCGCCTGGAACGCGGCCGCGATGTCGGCCCTGGTCGATTCCGGCAACCGCGCCGCATCGCCGCCCCCCGCGGCTTCCCGTGCCCGCAAGGCGACCGCGGTCTTCAAACCGGAAAAGCTCACGTCGAGATCGCCCGAATCGATCATCGGCCGCGGCAGCGCGATCGCACCGGCATTCCCGTGCTCGGCCAGTGCGGCGAGCGCGGGACCGCCCGGATACGGAAGTCCGAGCAGCTTCGCCGTCTTGTCGAACGCTTCGCCGGCGGCGTCGTCCTGCGTGTCGCCGAGCAACGCGTAATCGCCGACGCCGCGCACCGCGAAGAACTGCGTGTGGCCGCCGGACACGAGCAGCGCGACGAACGGAAACGTGGGCGCCTCGTCGGAAAGGAGCGGCGACAGCAGGTGACCTTCGAGGTGATGAATGCCGAGCACCGGCTTGCCGAGCGCGAAGCCGAGCGCATTCGCGATGCTTGCGCCGACGAGCAACGCGCCCGCGAGGCCGGGTCCCTTCGTGTACGCGATCGCATCGAGATCCTGCACGCGCAAGCCGGCGCGTGCGAGCACGTCCTTCGCAAGCGGCAGCACGCGACGCACGTGATCGCGGGATGCGAGCTCGGGCACGACGCCGCCATACGCGGCGTGCAGCGCGACCTGCGAGTGCAGCGCCTCGGCGACGAGTCCGCGCTCGGTGTCATAGAGCGCGACGCCGGTTTCGTCGCAGGACGTCTCGATGCCGAGCACACGCATCCCGGGCACTATACTTGCGCTTGCCGCGCGCGGCTCGCCGCTGCTATACTTCCGGGTTACCGTTATCTTTTCTGGGAAAGGCAGCCTCCCGACATGACCAGCGTTCGCGTTCGCGAGAACGAGCCCTTCGAGGCGGCGCTTCGCCGTTTCAAGCGCACCATCGAAAAGACGGGACTCCTGACCGAGCTCCGCGCCCGCGAGTTCTACGAAAAGCCCACCTCGGAGCGCAAGCGCAAGAAGGCCGCCGCCGTGAAGCGGCACTACAAGCGACTTCGCAGCCAGCAGCTGCCGCCCAAGCTTTACTAGAGTCCCGAGCGATCCGTCGAGGGGCGAAGCGCGACCGATTCCGCGCCGTAGCGCAAAAAACCGAATGACCGAGGGGCGAGCCATTCGCCCCTTTTTGTTCCGATGCCGCTCAAGGACCGCATCACCGACGACATGAAGGACGCGATGCGCGCGAAGGCAGCGGCGCGTCTTTCGACGATCCGGCTTTTGCTCGCCGCGATCAAGCAACGCGAAGTCGACGAGCGCAAGACGCTGACCGATGCCGACGTCGTCGCCGTCATCGACAGGATGGTCAAGCAGCGCAACGATTCGATCAGGCAGTTCGACGCGGGCAACCGCCCCGACCTCGCGAACGCCGAGCGCGCCGAGCTCGCGATCCTCGAAGCTTATCTGCCGCAACGGATGAGCGATGCTGAAATCGACGCGGCGGTCGACGCTGCCATCGCGAACGCGCAGGCCGCAGGTGCGTCCGGCCCCGCATTGATGGGCAAGGTCATGGCGGCGCTGAAGCCGCAGCTCGCCGGGCGAGCCGACATGGCGCAGGTCTCGGCGAAGGTCAAAGCGCGCCTCTGATTCCCCGCGATTTCATCGAGACGCTTCTTTCGCGCGTCGACATCGTCGAGGTCGTCGACCGCTACGTGCCGCTCAAGAAGGCGGGCGCCAACTACCAGGCGTGCTGTCCGTTCCACAGCGAAAAGACGCCGTCGTTCACGGTCAGTCCGACCAAGCAGTTCTATCACTGCTTCGGCTGCGGCGCGCACGGCACGGCGATCGGTTTCCTGATGGAGCACGGCGGCCAGTCGTTCCCCGAGGCGGTCGAAGCGCTCGCCCGCGACGCGGGGCTCGAGGTGCCGCGCGTCGAGCGGACGGGCGAGCGCGAGGCGCGCCAGGTTTCGCAGGACCTCAATGAAACGCTGCTCGCCGCCGCCAGGTTCTATCGCGCGCAACTCAAGGATGCGCCGGCTGCGATCGCGTATCTGAAGCGCCGGGGACTGACGGGGGTGGTCGCCGCGCATTTCGGCATCGGCTATGCGCCGCCGGGCTGGCAGAACCTCGCGGCGGCGTTCCCCGCTTATGACGCTCCTGCGCTCGATGCGACGGGCCTCGTCATCAGCGGCGACAACGGCAAGCGCTACGACCGCTTCCGCGATCGCATCATGTTCCCGATTCACGACACGCGTGGCCGGGTGATCGGCTTCGGCGGGCGGGTGCTCGACGCCGGCGAGCCGAAATACCTCAATTCGCCGGAAACGAGCGTCTTCTCGAAAGGTCGCGAGCTCTACGGCCTCTATCTCGCGCGAAACGCGATCCGCGATGCGGGCCGCGTCGTCGTCGTCGAAGGCTACATGGACGTCGTCGCGCTCGCCCAGCACGGCATCGGTTATGCGGTCGCGACGCTCGGCACGTCGACGACTGCGGCGCACGCACAAAAACTGCTTCGGCTGTCCGACATGGTGGTGTTCTGCTTCGACGGCGACGCTGCCGGCCGCAAGGCCGCGTGGCGCGCGCTCGAGAACGTGCTGCCGGTGCTCGCCGACGGCAAGGAAGCGCGCTTCCTGTTCCTGCCCGACGGCGAGGACCCCGACGATTTCGTCCGCAAGCGCGGCAAGGACGCCTTCGAGCAGGCGCTCGATGCGGCGGTCCCTTTGTCCCGGTACCTGCTCACCGAACTCGCGGCCCAACATCCGCCGACAACGGCCGAGGGTCGTGCGGCGCTCGTTGCGGCGGCAAAGCCCTATGTGGGGCAGATCACGGCACCGATTCTCGGCACGCTGGTGCGCCAGCAACTGGCCGAACTCGCCGGGCTTCCCGAGGCCCAACTCGGATCGCTGGTGACGTCGCCGACCGACGGGGCGGCAGCCGGGTACCGCTCCGCGCCCCGGCGTCGACCACCGGCGGGCCCGGCACGCCGTCCGCCGTCGTTGCTGCGTGCGCTTTTGCAGGGCCTCGCACTCGAGCCGACGCTGGCGCGCCGGCATGAGTTGCCGCGGGTCGACGAGCCCGGGCCCGACGCGGCCGCATGGAATGCCCTCCTCGACCATTGCATCAGCGGAACCTCGGAACCGACGACGGCCAGCGTGATCCAGCATTTTTCCGGCACCGCGCACGCCGATCCGATCGCCGAGGTGCTCGCGCTGGCTGCCGACCAGGCGCTCACCGCCGATCAGGTCGAAGCGGACGTGCTTGCCGCGGCGGAAAAGCTCCGGCGCGCCGACGCCCAGCGGGCCGTCAGCGCGCTGCTCAAGCAGCCGCTGTCGGCGCTGACGGCCGCGCAGCGGGAAATGCTGGCCAAGGTGGGGCGCAAGGGTGATTGAACCCGAAATCGTTCGACGGATGGCGGAGTGTTTCTTCGCTCGCACGCTATAATTTGAGGTTTTTCGCGCCGCCCCCATTGTCTTTCGACGGCGCGTAGATCCGCAACACGGAAACGGCGCACCAGGAGTGCGTCCTCACCGCAGCGCCGTGACCGAACAAGGATGACCATGGCAAAGAAGCACATGAAGCCCGCCCGCAAATCGCGTCCCGCGACGAGAAGCAAATCGACCGCCAGGCGACCGGCGGCGAAGGGCGCGGGAACCCGGAAGCCGGCGACGGCTGCGCGCAAGCGCTCGCCCGCCAAGCGCCCGGCGACGAAGCCGAGCGGCCGCGGCACCACGAAGGCCACGACGCCGAAGCCGAAGGCCGCCCCGAAATCGAAGCTTCCGGTCAAGGCCGCGAAGCCGGCGGCTGCACCGCCGAAGGCGGACAAGGCCGAGAAGGTCGCAACGAAGCTCGTCGCGGCAGCGCCCGCGCCGGCGCATGGGAAGGGTGTTCCGCACCGCAAGCCGTCGGTGGGTGAGATCGCCGCGAAGATCGCCGGCAAGCGCGCCGAGGACGC
This sequence comes from Casimicrobiaceae bacterium, assembly GCA_035605875.1. Lineage (GTDB taxonomy): Bacteria > Pseudomonadota > Gammaproteobacteria > Burkholderiales > Casimicrobiaceae > VBCG01. Next base: position 53,160 of record DATNGN010000046.1, on the reverse strand, counting down.
GGCGCACAAGAAGGGCAAGAACGGCAAGGCTGCCGAGGTTGCGCCGCGCGAGCTGACGCCCGCCGACGTCGAGGCGCGCAAGCGTCGGCTGAAGACGCTGATCGTGCTCGGCAAGGAGCGCGGCTATCTCACCTACGCCGAGATCAACGACCACCTGCCTGACGACATTCTCGATGCCGAGCAGATCGAGGGCATCATCTCGATGATCGGCGACATGGGCATCCAGGTATACGACGAAGCGCCTGATGCCGAAACGTTGCTGATGTCCGAAGCGACGCCGACTGCGGCCGCCGAAGACGTCGAGGAAGAGGCCGAGGCGGCCGCGTCGACGCTCGACAGCGAATTCGGCCGCACGACCGACCCCGTGCGCATGTACATGCGCGAGATGGGCTCGGTCGAGCTCCTCACGCGCGAAGGCGAAATCGAGATTGCGAAGCGGATCGAGGAAGGCCTGAAGCACATGATCCTCGCGATCTCGGCGTGCCCGATGACCGTGCAGCAGATCCTCGAGCTCGCGGACAAGATCGCGAAGGACGAGCTCAAGATCGACGACGTCGTCGATGGCCTGCTCGACTTCAACGAGCAGCTGACTGCGATCGAGGACGAGAGCGACGACGTCGACGACGACGAGGACGAGGAAGAAAGCGCCGATCCGGGCTCGATCGAAAGCGAGAATCTCGAGCGGCTGAAGGTGGCCGCGCTCGAGCGCTTCGGCACGATCCGCAAGCACTTCACGCGGATGCTCGCGGTCCTTACGAAGGACGGGCACAAGGCGCCGAGATACCTCGACCTGCAGAAGAAGATTTCGGCGGAGCTCATGCAGATCCGCTTTTCTGCGCGCATGGTCGAGAAGCTGTGCGATTCGGTGCGCACCGAGGTCGACAACATCCGCCAGATCGAGCGCAAGATCGGCGACCTCGTCGTCAACAAGGGCGGCATGCCGCGGCCCGACTTCATCAAGGCATTCCCGGCGAACGAGACGTCGCTGCGCTGGATCGACCGCGAGGTCGGCGCGCATCACGGCTACAGCGAGCTGCTGGCGAAATATCGGCAGGCGATCGTCGAGCAGCAGCAGAAGCTGCTCGACCTGCAGACGCGCGTGATGATCCCCTTGAAGGACCTGAAGGAGATCAACAAGCAGATGTCGACCGGCGAGGCAAAAGCCCGCAAGGCCAAGCGCGAGATGACCGAAGCGAACCTGCGCCTCGTGATCTCGATCGCGAAGAAGTACACGAACCGCGGCCTGCAGTTCCTCGACCTGATCCAGGAAGGCAACATCGGCCTGATGAAGGCGGTCGACAAGTTCGAATACCGGCGCGGCTACAAGTTTTCGACGTATGCGACGTGGTGGATCCGCCAGGCGATCACGCGCTCGATCGCCGACCAGGCGCGCACGATCCGCATCCCGGTGCACATGATCGAGACGATCAACAAGATGAACCGCATCTCACGGCAGATCCTGCAGGAGACGGGGCAGGAGCCTGATCCGGCGACGCTCGCCGTCAAGATGGAGATGCCGGAAGAGAAGATCCGCAAGATCCTGAAGATCAGCAAGGAGCCGATCTCGATGGAGACGCCGATCGGCGACGACGACGACTCGCACCTGGGCGACTTCATCGAGGACCAATCGACGGTCGCGCCGTCGGAAGCCGCGGTCAACGCATCGCTGCGCGACGTGTGCAAGGACATTCTCGACACGCTGACGCCGCGCGAGGCGAAAGTGCTGCGCATGCGCTTCGGCATCGAGATGAATACCGATCACACGCTGGAGGAGGTCGGCAAGCAATTCGACGTCACGCGCGAGCGCATCCGCCAGATCGAGGCGAAGGCATTGCGCAAGCTGCGGCATCCGTCGCGCTCGGAGAAGCTGCGGAGCTTCCTGGAAGGGGAATAGCAGCAGGAACCGAGGTACCAACGCCCCGGTCGACCTGGGGCGTTTTTTTTGCGCGCGACAACAAGCGTGCGCGCATCCGGCTGACAAACATGCGGCTTTGACACGCGAGCCGGTAAGTCTGACGCAGAGCGCGCAGCATCATCACGCGCAAGTGCCGGCGCTGCAACGGGAAATTGGATTCCACCGTCCGCACGAATATTGCACCTTGTTTCGCATTCGCGCGCAACAGGCTTGCCATGTCGCGCGGTTCGGGGCGCTGCAACACGCAGCGCGCAATCCTGATCTTCCGTACAAAGGAGGCATCGCATGTCCAGCCATCGTTTTTCGGCGCCCGCCCGCATCGTCGGCGTCGTCTCGTTCTGTTTCGCGGCCGCCGTCTGCGCGCAGACGCAAACGCATGAAGCGGCGGGTGCCGCGAAGTCGAGCCAGGCGACCAGCCCGCAGTCCACATCGCAGGCGAGCATGTCGAACGGCTCGATGAACTCGCAGGCGTCGACGATTTCATCATCCGATCGCAAGTTCATGGACAAGGCCGCGCAAGGCGGCATGGCCGAAGTGAAGCTCGGCGAGCTCGCCACGCAAAAGGCGCAGTCGGATCAGGTGAAGCAGTTCGGCCAGCGGATGGTCGACGATCACAGCAGAGCCGATCAGCAACTGAAGCAACTCGCGAGCACCAAGGGCGTCACGCTGCCGACGACCCTCGACAAGTCGACGCAGAAGGAATACGACAAGCTGTCGAAGCTGTCCGGTGCCGATTTCGACCGCGAATACATGAAGCACATGGTGTCCGACCACAAGAAGGACATCAGCGACTTCAAGTCCGAAGCGAGCAAGGCCAAGGACGCCGACGTGAAGCAGTTCGCGTCGTCGACGCTGCCGACGCTGCAGGAACACCTGCAACTCGCGCAGGCCGCGGAAAAGACGGCCAAGAACGAAGGCAAGACGCAGACGTCGAGCCGCGCGACGACCAAGACCGGCTCGTAAGCCACCACCCGGGCCACGCGGAGCACCTGGCTTCGCGTGCGTACCTGGCTCCGCGTGCCTTTTGAGCGCGGCGTCCGTCAGCCCGTAAGCGCGAGCGTCGCGCAGATCTGCGCCGGGTCCGCCGGATCGTCCTCCAGCACGAATCCGAGCGCACGCACGAAGGCGAGCATCGGCTCGTTCTCGTGCAGGATCGTGCCCCGCAGGCGCTCGAACCCGCGCCGCTTCGCGCACACGATCAGCCCGCGCATCAGCACGCGTGCGATGCCGCGCCGCTGCCATGCGTCGCCCACGACGACGGCGAATTCGGCGCTCGTCCGATCGGGGTTTGCGATATAGCGCGCGACGCCGACGAACGAGGGCTTTGTTGCCACATCGACGACTGCAACGAGCGCGAGCTCGCGATCGTAGTCGACCTGCGTGAAGCGCGCGAGCATCGGCGGCGTCAGCTCGCTTATCCGGTAGAAGAAGCGGAAGTAGCGCGTCTCGTCGGAGAGACCGTCGACGAACGCCCGCTCGAGCGCCGCGTCTTCGGGCCGGATCGGCCGCACGTGCACCGTCGTCCCGTCGCGCAGAACGACATCGCCAATCAACTCGACCGGATACGGATGGATCGCCATGTGCGGATAACCACGCAGCAGGCGCCTCCGCGGATCCACTTCGAAGCGTGCGCCGCTCACAGCGAGCCGTCCGCCACTCGCGATCGCGGCTTCCAAGGCGAGCGTGCATACCCACGGCAGCATGCAGGCGAGCGCCGAGAGTCTTGTCAACGCGTCGATCAGCGCATCGAGCGTTGCCGCGTCGACCCGTGGCAGCGCACGATCCGGCGCGGCCTTAGCGAGAAGATCCGCCGCGAGGCGCGCGTTCAGCGGCGGCAGCGTGAGCGCGCAGCGCTGCACGAGCGATGGCGCGGGCGCCGGCCGGACGAAGATCACCGGCCCGAAGCGGCGGTCGGTGACGAGGCCGAGCTCCATTGCGGCTGTCGCATCGCGTTGCGCGCGGACGACGAATCCGAACGCACCGAGGATCTGCGTCGACTCGGCGCTTTCGACGCCACGGCGGTCGTCGCGCGCGAGCGTTTCGCGCAGCGTCTCGAGCGGCGCCAGATCGAGCGGCTGCGGCTCGGGCTGAGGTGGCGGCACCTCGAGCAGCATCGCCTGGTTGTTGCGGTATTGCGCGAGAAACGACAGCGCTTCGACGGCCGTCTCGGGCGTGTAGAAGTTGGCGATGCGGGCCGCTTCGAGCGCGTCATCGACTTCGTGTCGCTCGATCGCGCCAAGCCATGCGGCAACGATCGGCTTCGGATGTACCGCGGCGACCGTTGCAAGGGCCTGCGCCGATTCCAGCGCCGGTGTCACGGCGCTCGGCACGTGCAATGCGACGACCGCGTCGACGTTCGGGTCCCCGGCCGCGATGTCGACGGCTTGCGCCAGATACGATGGCGGCGCATCGCCGTGGACATCGATCGGGTTGTTCGGCGACGGGCGATCGTTCAGCAGAGCGTCGAGCCTCGCCGTGGTGACGTCGGTGAAGCGCGCGAGGTCGAGTCCGCGGTCGAATGCGGTTTCGGCCGCCATCACGGCCGGGCCACGTCCGTTCGACACGATCGCGATGCGATCGCCTTGCGGAATCCGGCCCCGCGCGAGGATGCGCGCCGCGGCGAAGAGCTGCATGTAGGTGCGTACACGCACGGTGCCGGAACGCCTCAGCGCGGCGTCGAACGCATCGTCGTGCGAAATCCCGGAGACCGGCTCGAGCGAGCGTCCAGCCTTCAGCACGACGACCGGCTTCATGCGCGCGGCGGCGCGCAGTGCGGAAACGAACGAACGCGCCTCGCCGATTTCCTCGACGTGTACGAGGATGCCGTCGGTCTCGGCGTCGACCAGCAGCAGGTCGAGCACTTCACCGAAGCCGACGTCGATTGCGCCACCGACCGAGATGATCGCGGAGAAGCCTATGTGAAGCGGCCTCGCGAAATCGAGCATCGCCGTGGCGACAGCGCCGGATTGGGCGATCAATGCGAGCCGCCCGGGCAACGCCGGCGGCGGGCACCACGTCGCTTCGAGATGAATGGAGGGGCGAATGACGCCGAGCGCGCCAGGACCGACGACACGCACCTTCGCGCGTTTCGCCGCGTCGGCGACCTCACGCGACCAGGCTCGCGTTGACTCGCTGTCGATGCCGCGCGGCGCCGTCATCACGATCGCCACCTTCGCGGTTTGCGCGGATCCGATGGCGTCGGCGACCGCGTTCTGCGGCGTCGCGATCAACGCGAGATCGATCGGTGCGCCGATCGCCGCGAGCGAGGGCCACGCTTGGCGTCCAAGGATCGATTCGTGGCGCGGATTGACGGCGTAGACGTCGCCTCGATAGCCGCTTGCGAGAAGGCGCTCGTAGACGACGCGGCCGAGCGAGCCTGCGCGTTCGGATGCACCGACGAGCGCGATCGACGCTGGCGAGAGAAGCGAACGCAGGTAGTGTTGCATGCGCCGGAGGATTCTAGCGCGGGCGTTAGACTACCGCCGCGGGCCCGTAGCTCAGTCGGTCAGAGCAGGCGACTCATAATCGCTTGGTCGCTGGTTCGATCCCAGCCGGGCCCACTGATCACGACGCTGATTATGTCAATAGCGATCACTAACTTTGCTGCCTAGTTCTTGCGCTTGGTCCCGGTAGCGGTTCCCGTAACGTCCAAGCTACCGGGATCACGCAGCGTGGACCGTAATGGGCCTGCGCTTTCGCCGCTCGATCGGCGTTATGCCCGTTGACTTCCCAACCTGTCGAAGTCCCCCGGTCTGACGTCGGTCGGACGCTGCGCGGGATGAAATAAGTATCGACCCGCGTAGCGCGGACGCCACCACTAAGGCCGCCGCGCTCGAACCTCGCATCGTGCAAACGATCACACCAGGGTGGAACGAACATTCTGGAGATAGCGATGCATGCAACTCGATCATCGGCAGTATTGTTGGCCAATGGAATGGTCGCTGGAATGGCGGCGGCCCTGTTCTTCTGCTGCGCGCCGGCGCATGCCGCCGGCAACCAGGAGAGCGCGCTGACCCAAGCTCAGAAGGCGGCGTTGAACAGCCATATTGCCGCATGCGACAAGTTGTCCGGGCACGAGCACGGCAACGCGCAGGCGGGGTGTGTCAAACACGCGGGGCGCGACTTCGCGAAGATGGAGCCTTCGCTTTCGCCGTCGCAAAAGGCGAGGCTCGAGCGGGAGACGGCGAACTACCAGTCGGCAGTGGATGCGTGCAAGAAGCGGCCGGTCAGCGAGCGGAACACTTGCACTGGCGAGGCAGGCGAGGACTACAGGCTTGCGGCCATGAAATAGCAACGCTACGACAGATCGAAGAGGCTCGTCGCGACGAGCTCGAGCACCGGCGCTTCATCCTGGTTGACGAGGCTCCAGCGCCAGCGAACGATGCCGAGTGTGGGTTGCCGCTCGGACCGGCGAACTTCGAGCACGTTGGCAACGAGCGTCAGCGAATCACCCGGGCGCACCGGCGCGAGCCACTTCAAATAGTCGAGTCCGGGCGAGCCGAACGATTCTGAATCGCGGAGCGCGCCCTCGACCGCGAGCCGCATCGCGATGCCGCACGTCTGCCAGCCGCTGGCGATCAGCCCCTGCCACCGTCCAGCCTTCGCGCGCTCGACATCGACGTGAAACCATTGCGGGTCGTATCGGCGCGCGAACGACACGATGTCGGCTTCCGCGACGCTTGCCGGTCCGTAGCGCAGCACCTGCCCGGCCTCGAAGTCGGCGAACTTCATGCCGCGGGATTGCACGTTGCGCGAAACCGCTCGATCTCGCGCTCGATGACCGCGCGATCGGTGATGCCCGCGGGCCGCGCATGCGACGGCAGGCACGCGACGAACGCCTGGAAGCGCTCGAGACTCACGTCGTAGAGGCGCTGCAATTCGTCGAGCGGATCGAAGTGATCGTCGACGCGAAGATCGAGCAGCGGATAGTCCTCGGTCGTGACGATGCGAAGCGCCGCAGCCTGCTTGCCGCGCTTGTCGCCGCCTGCGGCCTCGCCGGCCTTCATCGCAGCAATCAGCCGTTCCGCAAGCGGTAGATCCGCATGGCGCCGAAACGCGTCGGCGGTGTCGGCAATCACGCGCTCGCCTGCAAGCATGTTGCCGGCGACCGAAAACCCTTCGGCCGCCGAATGGCCGCACCAGCCGATGCATTGCGCGCCCGTGTACGCAGCGGTGCGTCCCTCGGTATCGACCAGGTGGATCTGCCGATGCTCGCGTCCCGCGTCGCCCGCGACGAGCGCAGCGACGACCTGCTGCGGCGCTTCGCCGCGCGCAAGCCGATCGAGTCCAGCCGGCCCATAGCCGGGATTGACGAGCGCCTGCGTCGCGAGTGCGCCGACGTTGCTTCGTGCATGCGGGCACAGCGCGCCGACGGCGAAAAAGCGGCTCGCGACCGCAACGCCGAATGCACCGCTGCGATCGCGGGCGACGATCGACCAGGTCAATCGAACCTCCGAGTGGCGACTCGGGCACTATAATGCCGCGCACGGAGACACAGCGCCATGTCGACGCCTTCTGCGCCGCCCTCGTCGTTCAACCTGGCCCAGCACCTGATCGCACGCAATGCGAAGCGCAACGATCGCATCGCGTACATCGACGATCGCAGCCAGCTGCCGTACGGCGAGCTCGCCTCGCGGATCCGGCAGTTCGCGTCGGTGCTGCACGAGCACGGACTGCGACGCGAAGAACGCGTGCTGCTGCTCGCGCACGACAGCGCCGACTGGCCGGTCGCGTTTCTCGGTGCGCTGTACGCCGGCGTCGTCCCGGTGGCCGTCAACACGCTGCTCACGCCCTCCGACTACGCGTACATGCTGTCGCACAGCCGTGCGCGCGCGGCGGTCGTCTCCGCCGCGCTGTTGCCACAGCTCGAGCGCGCGATTCAGGACGGGTCGAACGACGTCGAGACGGTATGGGTGATCGGAAGCGCCGATTCGCACACCGCGGGGCGCCACGATTTCGCAGCCGAAGTGAGCGCGGCGAGCGAGGCGAAGCCCGCTTCGACGCACGCCGACGACATCGCGTTCTGGCTGTATTCGTCGGGCTCGACCGGCGCCCCGAAGGGGACCGTGCACACGCACGCGAACGCCTACTGGACCAATGCGCTCTACGCGCAGAACGTGCTGCAGCTCAACGAGAACGACGTCTGCTTCTCGGCGGCAAAGCTCTTCTTCGCCTACGGTCTCGGCAATGCGTTGACCTTTCCGCTGTCCGCCGGCGCGACGACGGTGCTGACGGCCGAGCGCCCCACGCCACAGGCGGTGTTCAAGCGTCTCGTCGACTGTCGCGCGAGCGTCTTCTACGGAGTGCCGACGCTCTACGCCGCGATGCTCGCAGCGCCCGAATTGCCGAAGCGCGACGACGTCGCCCTGCGCGTGTGCGTTTCGGCCGGCGAAGCGCTGCCGCGCGACATCGGCGAGCGGTTCACCGCGCATTTCGGTGCCGAGATCCTCGACGGCATCGGCTCGACCGAGATGCTGCACATCTTTCTTTCCAATCGCGTCGGCGGCGTCCGTTACGGGACGACCGGTGTCCCCGTACCCGGCTACGACGTCGAACTGCGCGGCGAGGACGGACATCGGGTCGGCGACGGCGAAATCGGCGATCTCTACATTCGCGGCCCGAGCGCTGCGCTCATGTACTGGACCGATCGCGACAGGACCCGTGCGACGTTCCAGGGCGCATGGACGAAGAGCGGCGACAAATACGTGCGTCGTGAAGACGGCTACTACGTGTATTCGGGCCGCGGCGACGACATGCTGAAGGTGAGCGGTCTGTACGTCTCGCCGTTCGAGGTCGAAGGCGCGCTCGTGCAGCACCCGGCGGTGCTCGAGGCGGCGGTGATCGGCAAGGCCGACGGGGACGGCCTCACGAAGACGAAGGCCTTCGTCGTGCTGAAGCCCGGGCAGGCAGCCGACGCTGGCCTCGAAGACGCGCTGAAGGCGTTCGTGAAGGACAAGCTCGCGCCGTACAAGTATCCGCGTTACATCGAGTTCATCGCCGAGCTGCCGAAGACGGCCACCGGCAAGATCCAACGCTTCCGGCTGCGCGAGCGCGAGCAGGGACGAGCGTGATCAGTCGGTTGGTCGACGTCCCGTTCGAGGGGCGTACGGCGCGCATCGAGTACGGGTGGCTTTCGCGCGAAAGAAGCGGATCGCCGCTCGTCGTGTTCCTGCACGAGGGTCTCGGCTCGCTCGCGATGTGGAAGGACTATCCGCAGCGACTGTGCGACGCCGGCGGATATCGCGGACTGGTCTTCTCGCGCGCGGGCTACGGACGATCGACGCCGCGCGCGCACGGCGAGCACTGGAGCGTCGACTTCATGCACCGGCAGGCGCGTGATTTCCTGCCGCGCTTCTTCGATCGGATCGGCATCGAGCGCGAACGCGACGCGCCATGGCTTTTCGGCCACAGCGACGGCGCGTCGATCGCGCTGATTCACGGCGCTACGCATCACAGGCGCGTCGCCGGCGTGATCGCCGTCGCGCCGCACATCTTCGTCGAAGACCTGTCGATCCGCAGCATCCAGGCCGCGCGCGAGCAGTACCAATCGACGGACCTCAAGGCGAGGCTCGCGCGCTATCACGACGACGTCGATTCGGCGTTCTTCGGCTGGAACGACGTGTGGCTCGATCCGCGCTTTCGCGCCTGGTCGATCGAGGCGATGCTGCCGTCCATCGCGTGCCCCGTGCTGGCCGTGCAGGGCACCGACGACGAATACGGTACGCTCGCGCAGGTGAGGGGTATTCGCGAGCGCGTCGCGCAGTCGGAAGTTGTCGTTCTCGACGAGTGCCGCCATTCGCCGCATCGCGACCAGCCGGAAGCGCTGACACGCGCAGTGACCGATTTCATCGCGCGCCATGGCAAGGCGCGGTCATTCAGGGGAGACAGGCATGAAGCAACGTCGTAACGTGCTCGCAGCGACGCTCGTCGCCGGCGCGCTGTTCTTTACCGCAGCCGGCGCGCAGGCGCAGTCGAAAATCAGGATCGGGCTGATGCTGCCGTATACCGGCACCTACGCAGCGCTCGGCACCGCGATCGAGAACGGCTTCCGGCTGTACGTGCAGGAGCTGGGCGGCACGCTCGGCGGGCGCGAGATCGAGTACTTCAAGGTCGACGACGAATCGGAACCGTCGAAGGCCGTCGACAACATCAACAAGCTGATCAAGCGCGACAACGTCGACGTCGTCGTCGGTACCGTGCACTCGGGCGTCGTCATGGCGATGGCAAAGGTCGCGAAGGACACGAACACGCTGCTCGTCATTCCGAATGCGGGTGCCGAAGCGGTGACCGGTCCGATGTGCGCGCCGAACATCTTCAGGAGCTCGTTCTCGAACTGGCAGCCAGGGTTCGCGATGGGCAAGGTTGCCGGCGAGCGCGGCGCGAAGAAGGTCGTCACGATCACGTGGAAATACGCGGCCGGCGACGAGTCGGTCGAAGGGTTCAAGGAGGGCCTCAAGGCATCGGGCGGTGAGGTGGTGAAGGATTTGACGCTCCCGTTTCCGAACGTCGAGTTCCAGGCGCTTCTCACGGACATCGCCGCGACGAAACCCGATGCCGTCTACGCGTTTTTCGCGGGCGGCGGCGCGGTGAAGTTCGTCAAGGACTACGCGGCGGCCGGGCTCAACAAGACGATTCCGCTCTACGGGCCGGGCTTTCTCACCGACGGCACGCTCGAGGCGCAGGGCGCATCGGCGCAGGGGATGCTGACGACGCTCCACTACGCCGATGGCCTCGACGTCGCGAAGGACAAGCTCTTCCGTGCCGACTACAACAAGGCCTACAAGGCGACGCCCGACGTCTACGCGGTGCAGGGGTACGACGCGGCGCAGATGCTCGCTGCGGGACTCGCCGCGGTGAAGGGCGACGTGTCGAAGCGCAGCGAACTCGTCGCCGCGATGGAGAAGGCGCGCATCGACAGTCCTCGCGGTTCGTTCACGCTGTCGAAGGCGCACAATCCGGTGCAGGACATCTACCTGCGCAAGGTCGTCGGCAGCGAAAACAGGTTCGAGGGCGTCGCCGTCAAGGAATTGGCCGATCCTGCCCGCGGCTGCAACATGAAGTAGAAGTCCGACTGCGGCGCAGGCCGCGTCGTCGGCCTGCCGGCGGTTCTTGAGGCACAATCACGCCGATTGCGCAAAGGCGCCGGCTGCCGCGTGTTCGCGCGCAAGGCAGCCTTCGCGCCCGCTCGTCGTGCCACTCGATGGACATCGCCGTCTTCCTCGTCCAGTGCCTCAATGCCGTCCAGTACGGCCTCGTGCTGTTTCTCGTCGCGAGCGGCCTCACGTTGATCTTCGGGATCCTCGGCGTCATCAACCTCGCGCACGGCAGCTTCTACATGCTCGGCGCGTACCTCGCGTACGCGCTCGCGCCGCTGGTCGCCGCGCATGCGGGCGGCGGCTTTTTCGTGGCACTTGGAATCGGCGTCGCGCTGTCGGTCGCCTTCGGCTACGTGCTCGAATGGGCGTTCGTGAGCTATCTCTACGAGCGCGAGCATCTGCAGCAGGTGCTGATGACCTACGGGCTGATCCTCGTGTTCGAGGAATTGCGCAGCATCGCGCTCGGTGACGATGTGCACGGGGTCGCCGCTCCCGGCTGGCTGTCGGGCACCGTTCCGCTCGGCACCGTGATGACGTATCCGGTCTATCGTCTCTTCCTGTCCGGCGTCTGCGTCGCCGTCGCGCTCGCACTCTATGCGGTGATCACGCGCACGCGCATCGGCATGGCGATCCGCGCCGGCGCGAGCAACCGGGAAATGGTGCAGTCGCTCGGCATCGACATCCGGCTTCTGTATCGAATCGTGTTCGCCGCGGGCGTCGCGCTCGCCGTGTTCGCCGGCATGATCGCCGCGCCCATCACGTCCGTTTATCCCGGCATGGGCAACCAGGTGCTGATCGTGTCGTTCGTCGTCGTCGTGATCGGCGGCATCGGGTCGATCCGCGGCGCGCTGCTCGCGTCGCTCCTCGTGGGCTTCGTCGACACGTTCGGCAACGTGTTCATCCCGCAGGTCGCCGGAATCCTCGTCTACGTCCTGATGGCGGTCATCCTGCTGTGGCGGCCCGAAGGGCTGTTCCGCACCGGTTGAGATGGAAAGGTCGCTTCGTACTGTTCGCCAGCCGGGATGAAGCTGCGCAAGCTCGTCATCTCGATACGAGACAGCGCCGCGCTGCGCTTCTGGCCGCTCGCCGTCGCGGTGATTGCGCTCGTCGCTTTTCCGCATGTCGGCGGCAGCTTCTACGTCGACCTCGTGTTGACGACGATGATTCTGTCGATCTTCGCGCTGTCGCTCGAACTGCTCGTGGGAAGCACCGGCCTGGTGTCGTTCGGCCACGCGGCGTTCTTCGGCATCGCGGCGTATGCGACGGCGCTGCTCTCGCCTTCGGCCTCCGCGGCGTCGCTCGAGTGGCTTCTGCCTGCGGTGCTCGGCATCACCGGGCTCGCCGCCGCCGTCATCGGGGCGTTCTGCCTGCGCACGCGCGGCATCTACTTCATCATGGTCACGCTCGCGTTCGCGCAGATGGTCTACTTCGTGTTCCACGACATGAAGTTCGCCGGCGGCAGCGACGGACGCTATCTGTACGTGAAACCGTTACTGGCGATCGACGGCGTCACGCTGCTCGACCTCGGCAATTCCCGCACCTTCTTTTACGCGACGCTCGGCTGTCTCGTCGCGGTTTACGCGCTGCTCGCGATGATCGGGCGCTCGCGCTTCGGTCACGCGCTCGCCGGCATCCGCGCGAACGAGCAGCGGATGCGCGCAGCCGGCTTTTCGACGTACGCGTACAAGCTCGCCGCGTTCACGCTCGCCGGCGTCCTCGCCGGCGTTGCCGGCTTCCTCCATGCGGTGAAGGACGGCTTCGTCAATCCCGAAATCCTGGCCTGGCACCAGTCGGGGACGGTGCTGCTGATGCTGATCCTCGGCGGCATCGGCACGCTGCGCGGACCGGTCCTCGGCGCGTTCGTTTTCGTCCTGATGAAGGAACTGTTCCAGTCCGAAGCGCTGTTCGGCGCATTCGCCCGCCACTGGCAACTGCCGCTCGGCCTTGCCATCATCGCGTGCGTCGCGCTGATGCCGAACGGCGTCGTCGCGCTGCCGACGCAACTGCGCCGCATGCGCGCGCCGCTCCCGCATGCCGGCTGAAATCCTGCTCGAGGCGATCGACGTATCGCGCCGCTTCGGCGGTTTGCTCGCCGTCGATCGCGCGTCGCTCACGCTGGCGCGCGGCGAAGTTCACGCGCTGATCGGCACCAATGGTGCCGGCAAGTCGACGCTCGTCAACGTGCTGTCGGGCGAGATCGCGGCAACGGGCGGACGCGTGCGCCTTGCCGGCCGCGACGTGACGCGCTGGCCGCAACCGCGTCGCGCGCGCGCCGGACTTGGACGCAGCTACCAGCGTACGACGATCTTTCCGCGCGCAACCGTATTCGAGAACTGCCGGCTGACCGCGCAGGCGCACTATCAGCGCGCATTCGCCCTGTGGAGCGACGCGACGCGCTGCAGGGACAGCACCCGCGTGGCCGAGCAGGCGATCGAGCACGCGGCGCTCTCCGCGCAGACGCATCGGATCGCCGGGACGCTTTCGCACGGCCAGAAGCGGCAGCTCGAAATCGCGATGTGCCTCGCGACGGCACCCGACGTGCTGCTGCTCGACGAACCGCTCGCCGGCATCGGCGCCGAAGAGACCGACCGGATGCTCGCCCTCCTGGCGTCGCTCGCGCCCGGTCATGCGATCCTGCTCGTCGAGCACGACATGGACGCCGTGTTCCGCATCGCCGATCGGATCACCGTCATGGTGAACGGCACGGTCATCGCGACAGGCGAGCCGGATGCGATTCGTGCGAACGCGGACGTCCAGGCGGCGTATCTCGGCGAAGCCTGGAAAGCGGCGGAAACGGTGGGCGCCGAAACCTGACCGTGTCGACCGTTGCACGCACCCGTTACCCCGCCACTGCGATCAGCGCGCTGATCGAGGCGCGCGACCTGCACGCGCACTACGGTGAAAGCCATGCGCTGCGCGGCGTGTCGCTGTCGATCAACAGCGGCGAGTCGCTCGGCCTCCTCGGCCGCAACGGCATGGGCAAGACGACGCTGATCCGCACGCTGATCGGATTGATGCGCGCGAGTGCCGGCGCCGTGCTCGTGCACGGCCGCGATTGCACGGCCGAGCCCGCGCACCGGATCGCGCGAATGGGTGTCGCGTATGTTCCGGAGGGCCGGGGCATCTTCCCGAATCTTTCGGTCCGCGAGAACCTTCTCTTCGCCGCGCGCCCGCCGGACGACGGACGCACGGGCTGGACATACGAGCGCGTGCTCGACACGTTTGCGCAGCTACGCGCGCGGGTCGGCGCCGGCGGCCATCAGCTCTCCGGCGGCGAGCAACAGATGCTGGCGATCGGCCGCGCGCTGATGACCAATCCCGAGCTTCTGATCCTCGACGAGGCCACCGAAGGGCTCGCGCCGCAGGTCGTTCGCGAGATCTGGCGCATCGTCGGCGAGATCCGCCAAAGCGGCATCGCATCGCTGATCGTCGACCGCAACTATCGGCTGGTCCTCGCGCACACCGACCGCGCGCTGATCCTCGAGAAGGGCGCCGCCGTGCTCGAGGACTGGTCGGCGTCGCTGGCGCAGCGGCCCGACGTGCTCGCGCGTCATCTCGGCGTGTGACCCCGCGCCGCCTGCAACGCGAGCGCTCGCGCATAGAGCGCGTCGCGCGCGAGCCCGCTCACCGCGGCCGCGACGCGCGCCGCACGCGATGGCGGCAATTCGTCGAGCAACGCAGAAAGAAGCCGGTCGGCTTCCGGCATCGCCACGCTCGCTTCGGTTTCGTCTCGCGGTGCATCGACGATCAGCACGAATTCACCGCGCATGCGATTCGGATCGGCCGCGATCCAGGCGGATGCCTCGCCGAGCGGCATCGACGCGATCGTCTCGAACGTCTTCGTGAGCTCGCGGGCGACGGTCAGCGTGCGCTGCGGGTCGAACGCCTGTGCAAGCTCGCCGAGCGTCGCCTCGACCCGATGCGGCGCCTCGTAGAACACGAGCGCGACGGGCCAGGTCGCTAGCGTCGCGAGCCACTCGCGTCGCGCCTTCGCCTGCGCCGGCAGAAAGCCGACGAACGCGAAGCGCTCGGCGACGAGGCCCGCGGCGGAAATCGCCGCCGCGATGGCGCTCGGCCCGGGAATCGGCACGGCCGGATAGCGCGCCTCGCGCACGGCGCGAACGACACGTGCGCCCGGATCGCTGATGCCCGGCGTGCCGGCGTCGGTAACGAGTGCGACGCTTCGCCCGGCGGCGAGGTCGGCGACGACCCGCTCCGCCTCGCGCGCTTCGTTGTGCCGGTGCAATGCGCGCGGCCGCGTCGCGATGCCGTGGCGCGCGAGCAATTTCGACGTCACGCGCGTGTCTTCCGCGGCGATGATGTCGACGCTTGCAAGCACGTCGAGGGCGCGCAACGTGACGTCGCGAAGGTTACCGATCGGCGTCGCCACCACATATAATGACCCGCCTTCGGCGCGAAACGCGTCGTGCGTCGAAAGCACCCTCTCGTTCCTTCCCGTCATGCGCGCTCCGCGTCACCGTCCGCTCGTCGTCGCGCAACTCGCGCGCAACGCTCTATGTGTCGTCGCGGCGCTCGCGTTCGCCGCCGGCGCATTGTCGTGCGCCTCGGTACGTCCGGCAACTCGGGTACGGGTCGTGACGCCACCACCGGCGGTGGCCGTTCCCGCGCCGAGCGAAGCGAATCCGGTCGAAACCTATCCTGCGCCGCCGCCGATCGAGGTGGCGCCGTCGCAGGTCGAGCCGATGCCCGGCGAGGAAGCGCCGCCCGCAGCCGGCACGGAAGCACCGCAGGCCGCGCCGGGCGAACGCATTCCTGCGCCGGCTTCGAGCGATCGGATCGCCATCGTGCTGCCGCTCGACGAGCCTGCTTTCGCGCGCGCGGCGAGCGCCGTGCGCGACGGCTTCCTCGACGCTGCCGCCGCGGCAGGCAAAGGCAGCGAATGCATCGTCATCGCGCACGGTCACGATGGTGTCGTCGGATCATTCGACCTCGCGCGTCAAAAGGGTGTGCGGATCGCCGTCGGACCGCTCGTGCGCGACGACCTCAAGACGCTGGCGACGGCAGCCGTCGATCTGCCGTGGACGCTCGCGCTCAATCAGCTCGACGACGGCACGCGATTGCCAGCCGCCATCTATTCGTTTCCGCTCAGCGTCGAAAGCGACGGGCGCGCGCTCGCCCGGCGCGCACATGAAATCGGCGCGCGCTCGATCGACATCGTCGAAGGCGATTCGCCGCTGATGAAGCGGCTCGCGTCGTCGTTCGCGATCGAATGGACGGGCCGCGGCGGCGGCCCGCCCGCGGTGCTTCCGTTCGAGCCTTCACCCGAGTCGCTCGGCGGATTGCGACGGACGTTCGGCCGCGACCCGCCGGGCGCGGTGCTGCTCGCGGTCACCGGCGACCACGCGGCGCTCGTGAAGCCATTCATCGGCAACGTCGTCGCCTACGCGAGCGGGCTCGTGTTCGAGCGCCCGAACCCGGCCGTCGCACGCGACCTCGACGGCGTGCGCGTCGTTGAGATTCCATGGCTGCTTACACCCGATGCGCCGCAGTTCGCGGACATCCCGCATCGCGATTTCGACAGCGACGCGCTCGCGCGACTTTATGCGCTCGGCCACGACGCGTTCATGATCGCGTCGTCGTTCGAAGGCGGCGCGCCGAACCGCACCGAATTCGACGGCGCGACCGGCCATATCACGCTCGGGCCTGGCCGCGAGTTCCAGCGCGAAGGCACGCTCGGCGTCTACCGCGACGGCGTGCTGGTGCCGCTCGATTCGACGCCTTGACGATCGGCGCCCGCGCCGAGGCGCTCGCGGCCGAGTACCTGATGCGACACGGCCTTGCGATCGTGGCGCGCAATTTCCGCACGCGCGCCGGCGAGATCGACCTGATCGCGCGCGACGGCCGCATGCTCGTGTTCGTCGAGGTGCGCCTGCGCCGCTCGGCCGGCTATGGCGGCGCGGTCGCGAGCATCACGGCGCGAAAGCGCGCGCGTCTCGTCGCCGCGGCGAACGGTTATCTCGCGATGCTCGGACGCGAGCCGCCGTGCCGGTTCGATGCGATTCTGATGAGCGCGCTCGATCCGGCGACGATCGAATGGCGGAAGGACGTCGTCGGCGTGGACTGATAAGATTGCGCGCGATGATCGACCACCTCGACCGGATACGCGCGCATTTCGCCGACAGCGCGGCGCTCAAGCAGGCGGCCGCGCAGACGATGGCCCCCGACATTGCGCGCGCCGGCGCGGTATTGACCGATTGCCTGTTCGCGGACGGCAAGATCCTCGCATGCGGCAACGGCGGTTCGGCGGCCGACGCACAGCATTTCGCGGCCGAGCTCGTCGGACGCTTCGAGCGCGAGCGACCCGAGCTGCCGGCGATCGCACTCACGACCGATACGTCGCTTCTGACGGCCGTCGCCAACGACTACTCGTTCGAGCAGATCTTCGCGAAACAGGTACGCGCACTCGGCGCGAAGGGCGACGTGCTGCTGGCGATCTCGACGTCGGGCAATTCGCCGAACGTCGTCGCCGCGATCGTCGCCGCGCAGGAGCGCGAGATGCGCGTCGTCGCGCTGACCGGCAAGGGCGGCGGACGCATCGGCGAACTTCTCGCGCCCGAGGACGTCCACCTGTGCGTTCCGCACGCGCGCACGATGCGCATCCAGGAAGTCCACCTGCTCACCATTCACTGCCTGTGTGACGTCGTCGACGCCACGCTTCTGGGAGACGACGCATGACGAATCGCCTGTTCTTCGCTCTGTTCGCGCTCGTGACCGGCGCGTCGATCGTGCTGTCGGGCTGCGTGCCGCTCGTTCTCGCGGGCGCGGCCGGCGGTGCGCTCGTCGCGGCCGACCGGCGCTCGGTCGGTGCGCAGGCCGACGACGAGGCGATCGAGCTCAAGATCTCGAACAACATCGGCGCCGGCTTCGGCGATCGCGTGCACGTCAACGTGACGAGCTACAACGGCATCGTGCTGCTGACCGGCGAGGTGCCGACGCCCGATCTCAAGGCGTCGGTCGAGCAGATCGCGCGCACGACGGCGAAGGTGCGCCGCGTCGCCGACGAGATGACCGTCGGCCCGGTGTCGAGCATCGGCTCGCGGACGAACGATTCGTACATCACGTCGAAGGTGAAGGCGCGCTTCGTCGAGGCGAACAAGTTCCCGGCGAACGTCGTGAAGGTCGTGACCGAGCGCCAGGTCGTCTACCTGATGGGCCTCGTGAGCCACGCCGAGTCCGATGCGGCGGCGCAGATCGCCGCGACGACGTCGGGCGTCGTGCGCGTCGTGAAGCTTTTCGAGTACACCGATTAGCGACGCCGTCCGGCGGCCGATCGCCGGCATCGAGCGATGACCGATGCGCCGCTGCGCGAGCCGTGTCATCCGGCGAAGATCGCCGGCCGCGCCGAAGCGCTCGAACGCATCGCTGCGCTCCCACGGCCGCTCGTATTCACGAACGGCGTGTTCGACATCCTGCATCGCGGCCACGTGACCTATCTCGAGCAGGCGCGGCAATGCGGCGCCTCGCTCGTCGTCGCCGTCAATTCCGACGCCTCCGCGAAGCGGCTCGGCAAGGGCGACGATCGCCCGCTGAACGGCGAGGATGATCGGATGGCGGTGCTCGCGGCGCTTGCCTGCGTCGATCTCGTCGTGCCGTTCGACGACGACACGCCGCGCGAACTGATCGTCGCGTGCGCGCCCGACGTGCTCGTGAAGGGCGGCGATTATTCGGCGGCGACGACGGCCGGCGCGGCCGACGTGCTCGCGCGCGGCGGACGCTTCATCGCGATTCCGTTTCGCTACGATCGCTCGACGAGCGCGCTCGTGCGTCGCATTCGCGGCTGACCCAAGGATCCGTTCAGGCGTGGCCTTGTGGTGAACGCCGTGAACGGTCCTAGTTCGCGCCGAGCCCGCAGCGCGCGATATCCTCGAACGCACCGTACGACGGCTGCGCCGGCCGCTTCGCGCCGCAGAGGTCGGCCGGAATCGTCTCGACGCGATGGCGCCGCGGCGGATCGGAGCGCCAGTGCAAGTCGAGCTTCGATGCGTCGGCGAAGAGGCGCCGCACCGGATGCAGTCCGAGATAGAGCGCCGCCACCGACGTCGAGCGGTTGTCGTGCGCATGCAGCGCCGCGCCGGTGAGCGCGCGTATCGGGCCGTCGACCAGATTGCCGTCGACATCGGCGCTGGTCTCGCCGAAACGCGCGGTGATGCCGCCGGTATCGAGCAGCGTGTTGTGCGCGACGACGCTCATCGCCGCACGAGCGAGGTAAATGCCGTCGTCGGAACACGAGGCGACCAGGTTCGACGCGACCACGCCGCGGTCCTGCTCGGTGATGCAGCGGCGATCGCGGCACACCGCGTTCGCCGTTCCTCCGCCGCCGAGCGAGAGACCGACGCGCTGGCCGGGTTGGCCCTGCAGGCGATCCTCGCAGACGACGACGTTGCGCACGAGCGCGTTGTCGGTGCCGCCGCCTTTCGCGTAGGCGCCATAGCTCGTCCGATCGCCTTGCGCCTTGATGAAGTCGCTGATCCGGTTGCCGACGATCCGCCAGTGACTCGCGGCGACGAGATCGATCGGCGTGACCGGATTCGCCGTGTCCCGCGCAACGCTGTTGCGGATCACGTTGCCCTCGATCACGCCCCAGTCGGGAAATCGTCCGGGCGTGCCGTTGACCTTGAACTGCGCGTTGAAGTCGACGACTTCGTTGTCGCGCGCGACGAAATGCGTCGCGTCGCCGACGACGTGGAACGCGTGCTCGCAGTTCGAATGCTCGGCGCACACGCCGCGGATCGTCAGGTTCTCGAACGTCCAGTACGGCGCCGTGACGAGAAATCCTTCGACCATGTTGAATTCGAGCACGACCGTGCCCGGTTTCTCCGCCCGCACGGTGATCGGTGCGCCGGCTTCGCCGGGTTGATGCGCATCGACGTAGATGCCGTCGAAGCGGTAGGTGCCGGGGATGAACGTGATCGCATCGCCCGGTTGCGCGTGGTCGATCGCGTCCAAGGCGTCGCTCGTCGTGCCGACGACGACCTTCCGCTGCGACGGCGCGGCGGCGGGCGGATCCGGCGGCGGAATCGGCATCGGATCGTGGAACGAAACGCGGCCGCGATCGAGCGCGACGAGCGTCGCCGAAATGGCCCCGCCGATCCGCTGAATGGCGCTGCGATGCCCGGCGGCCCGTTGCTCGACCCATATGGCGAGCCGCCTCGGCGGCATGTCGATCCGCTCGATGGCGGCGACCGCACCGCCGACGACGACGGCGGCCACGAACGCGGGAAGCACGCGTTTCATCGTTGCTATAATTACACGTTCTTCTCGATGCCGATGCCCCCGCCCATGTTGACGATCGACCGCGAAATCGACGCGCGCGGCCTCAATTGCCCGCTCCCGATCCTGCGCACGAAGAAGGCGCTGAACGACATGACGTCGGGACAGACGATCCGCATCACCGCAACGGACCCGGCGAGCGTGCGCGACTTCCAGGCGTTCGCGCGTCAGACGGGCAACGAACTGCTCGAGCACGGCGAGAACGACGGCGCCTTCTGGTTCGTGCTGAAGCGGCGCTGATCCTCGTCGTCGGGGTCGCCGAATCTCCCGCTCAGCGCCCGTAGCGGCGCTGGAAATCCGCGACCATCCTGCGCTCCACCTGCGCGATCGCCGCATCGAGCGAGCGATCCGTCGGATTGAACTGACGCGCCTTGCGCAGCGAGTTGAGCGCATCCTGATATTGGCCGCCCGCCTCCTGCGCCTGTCCGAGACAGCGCCACGCTTCGGCGTTCCCGAGGTCGAGATCGACCCACGAGCGGCATAGCTCGAGCGCGCGGTGCACGTTGCCCGCGCGCAACGTGCGCGGACCTTCCGATTTCAGCAGATCGATCCGCGCGCGTCGCGCCGCCATCATCGACGTGAATTCGGTTTCGCTCGACCCGTCGCCTGGCTGCGCTGCGGGCACGGTCACCGACTTGCTCGTCTTGCCAGCCGACCACGGCAGGCGCAGCGCATCGGAAACATTCCCGAGCGACAGCGCGGGGATGAAGCGCTCGACCCGACCACTTGCGTGCGTGAGCTGGCCCTCGAGACCCTTGCGCGTCGGCATCGCGGCGGCGACCGATGTGCGTGCGTACATCGCCGCATCCGCCATCGGCTGCTCCCATGCGACGCCGTAGAGCCACACCATCGACGCGAGCCCGCAGACGCCGGTGATCGTGTTGACGACCCCTGCCGGTCCCTGCGTGACAAGGCAATCCGCGGCAAAGTCCCAGTCGGTTTCCTGGTGCTCGAGGAGCCGCTCGTGTGCGATCGCGACGAGGATCGGCGCGAGCAGCGGAAAGCCGCAGCCCAGTCCCTGGCACCAGACGCGAAGCGCGCGCGCGAAACCGCGCAGCAGCTGGGTGCGGGTATCGCGTCGTGCATAGGCATCGGAAATCGAGAACTGCAGATAGACGCCGAACAGCCATTTGCCCGGCGTCGTGCCGACCGACGTCATCAGAAGCGCCTCGATCGGCACGAACGATCCGGTGATGAGGATCGGCGCGATCAGCGGATGCGCAAGCCAGTGCGCCGTCGCGTCCGGCACGAAGCCGAGCGAGCGCAGTTGCGACAGCAGCAGCGCGAGGAGCAGACCCCAGATCGCGTAATCGAACATCCGCGCGGCCAGACGATGCCACGGACGCGGTTCGCTCGTGCGGCCCGATTTCGCGCGCTCGAGCTCGGCCATCCGCAGGCGGAATATCCACGACGCGTCTTCCTGCGGCTGATCGGTGCCGAGGAACACGCTGCGCTCGCGGCGCCAGTTGAGGATCGCGAGATCGGTCTGCGGGACGAGCGCCGAGCGCGTGCGCACCTGGCGCATTCGCACGAGCGCGATGCCGTGGACGATCGCATAGACGGCGGCGAGCAGCAGCGACGTAACGATAAGTGCGCCCAGCACCGACCGCGCGACGACGACGAAATTGGGCGGCGTGACGAACACGATTGCCGTCGCGATGAACACGCCGAAGACCGCGCACAGCCCGTACGTCAGCGCGCGCGAACGACCAAAGGAGGCGACGCGCTCGGTGAGGCCCGGGTGGTGCGTCGGCGCGACGTCGCTTCGGTCGGCGGGCAGCTCCGAATCGAGCGGATCCTCGATCGCCTCGTCGGCAGGACCGGTGGGTGCACCGGTCTCGCTGGCATCGTCTTCGAAGACACGCTTTTTTTGCGCCGGGCGGGCCGGATCGCCGGTCTCGTCAGACGAGCGCGACAGCTCCTCGTCGTAGCGCTCGCGCCGCTCGGTGTCGCTCAGTATGCGACTGGCATGATTGATGAAGCGGAGTGCTTCCTCGACGTTGCCCTGGCCGTCGCGTGTCTTCGCGTAATATTTGCGGATGAGCCCGCGCAGCGCCGCGCGTACTTCCTCGTCGCTCGACGTGGGGAGGATGCCCAGCGCGTCGTACAGCGTCGCCTTCATCGTTGCGCCGGCGCGTGGCGCCAATGATATGACATCGGAATAGTCAGGCAAAAGCGGCCTGGACGCAACGGTGAGCGACCCGGAAACATTTCCGGGAACCCGGGGTGCAAGTTCCGGGCCATCCAGGGAGACTCCCCGCCGCGTCTCGGGCCTCCGAAGACGTAAAAGAAAAGCGGTCCGCAAGGACCGCTTCGCCTGGTGCCCAAAACGGGCCGGGAACGCCCGCTGCCGCGCCCCGCGTCAGGACGCCTGCTCGGGTTTCGCCGACTCGCGAGCCGCGAGCTTTTCGCGGATTCGCGCCGATTTTCCTGAACGGCCGCGCAAATAGTAAAGTTTCGCGCGGCGCACGTCGCCCTTGCGCTTCACCTCGATCGACGCGATCAGCGGCGAGTACGTCTGGAACGTCCGCTCGACGCCTTCGCCACTCGAGATCTTGCGGACGGTGAACGCCGAATTGAGGCCGCGGTTGCGCTTCGCGATCACGACGCCCTCGTACGCCTGCACGCGGCGCCGCTCGCCTTCGACGACGTTGACGTTGACGACGACGGTATCGCCCGGCGCGAAATCGGGGATCGTCTTGCCGAGCCGGGCGATTTCCTCGCGCTCGAGCGTTTCGATGATGTTCATGGCGTGCTTCCTTTCGTATTCGGCCGATCAAGGCCGCCGGACGCGCAGCGCAGGGCGCCCCCTGATGCGCGGGTCAATTGTCGTTCAATGCGCTGGTTCGTTCCGCAGCCTCGACAGCGTACTCCGATAGCAATGCCTGCTCTTCCTTCGAAAGCGCGCGTCGCGCGAAAAGATCGGGACGCCGCTTCCACGTGCGACCGAGCGACTGCTTGCGCCGCCAGCGCCTGATCGCCGCGTGGTCGCCCGACAGCAGCACCGCCGGCACCCGCTCGCCGTCGTAATGCTCGGGGCGCGTGTAGTGCGGACAGTCGAGCAGACCGTCGGCGAACGAATCCTGCTGCGCCGATTCGGCATCGTTCAGCGCGCCGGGCAACTGGCGCACGATCGCGTCGATCAGAAGCAGCGCCGGCAACTCGCCCCCCGACACGACGAAATCACCGACCGATACTTCGAAGTCGACCTCGCGGTCGATCAGGCGCTGGTCGATGCCTTCGTAGCGTCCCGCGACGAGCGTCAGCGCCGCATCGCGGCTGCCCGCGAAGTCCATCACCCGCTCGTGCGTCAGGGGCGTACCGGCGGGCGACAGGTACAGCGTCGTGCCGCTCGCAACGCCCGCCTCGCGCTGGGCGTTTCGCGCCGCGGCGATCGCCTGCGCGAGCGGAGCGGCCATCATCACCATCCCGGGACCGCCACCGTACGGACGATCGTCGATCGTGCGGTAGGCGTCCGTCGCGAAATCGCGCGGATTCCAGACGCCGAGCTGCCAGAGCCCGCGCTCGCGCGCACGCCCCGTCACGCCGTACGCGCTCGCGTGGGTCACCATTTCGGGGAACAGCGTCACGACGTCGATGCGCATGCTGGATCACACGTTTGCGGGCCAGTCGACGGCGATGCGGCCTGCATTCGCGTCGACGTGGTCGATGTAGCTCGCGACCCACGGAATCAGGCACTCGCGGCCGTCGTCAGTCGCGACGCGCGCAATCGGATGTGCGCCGCTCTCGACGAATTCGCGCAGCGTTCCGAGCACGATGCCCTCCCGATTCACGACCGTCATGCCGACGAGGTCGGCCTGGTAGTACTCGCCTTCCTCGAGCGGCGGCAGCGACTCGCGCGGCACGCCGACTTCGGCGCCGCGCAGCGCACTCGCCGCCTCGCGCGTTGCGATTCCGGCGAGCTGCGCGACGAGGAAATCGCGCTGCTCGCGCACGTCGTCGACCCGATGCGCCGTCCAGTCGCCGCCGCGGCGACGGATCAGCCATTCGCCGTATGCGGCGAGGGTCGCCGGATCCGCCGATTCGGGCCGCACCCTGAACGCGCCGCGCACGCCGTGCGGTGCGCCGACGCGCCCCATCACGATGATGCGCGTGTCGTCGGCGACGCTCAGGCGGCCTGCGGCGGCGGCGCTGCCTCGGCCGGTGCCGCGGGGACGCCGGCCTTGGCGGCGCGCGTCACGAGCATCTGCACGGTGTCCGAAAGCTTCGCGCCGTTCTGCCGCCAGTACGCGACACGATCCTGCGCGATGCGCAAGCCTTCCTCGTGCCCGGCGGCCACCGGGTTGTAGAAACCGACGCGCTCGATGAAACGCCCGTCGCGCCGGTTGCGCGAATCGGTCACGACCACGTTGTAGAACGGCCGCTTCTTGGCGCCGCCCCGGGCCAGTCTGATCACCACCATGTTGGTTCGTCCGATCTCGGCCGGACGGGCGCTGCAAGGCCCCGGGCCGCAAGGGAAAAGTCGATGATTCTACCGCGAAACCACGCCATGGGGCAATGATGCCGGGACCGGCCGGCGAAGCGGCGTCAACGCCCCATCATGCTGCGCAGGCCACGCATCATCTTCTGCGGGCCCTTCGCCACCATCTTCATCATCTTCTGCGTCTGCTCGAACTGCGCGAGGAGCTGATTCACCTCCTGGACGGTGACGCCCGCGCCCGCCGCGACGCGGCGCTTGCGCGACGCCTTCAGAAGCTCGGGCTTCACGCGCTCCTGATGCGTCATCGAGTTGATGATGCCTTCGATGCGCGCGATGCGCCGCTCGTCGATCGTCGCGCCCTGCGCGGCGCGGGCGATCTCGGCAGGCAGCTTGTCGACGAGCGCCGCCAGGCCGCCCATCTTGCGCATCTGCGCGATCTGCGACTTGAAGTCGTCCAGGTCGAAGCCCTTGCCCGACTTGACTTTCTTCGCGAGCTTCTTCGCCTCCTCGACGTCGACGTTGCGATGCGCGTCCTCGATCAGCGTCAGCACGTCGCCCATCCCGAGGATCCGCGACGCCATCCGCTCGGGATGGAACATCTCGAGGCCGTCGATCTTTTCGGAGACGCCGGCAAACTTGATCGGCGCGCCGGTGATCTGCCGCACCGACAGCGCGGCGCCGCCGCGCGCATCGCCGTCGAGCTTCGTCAGGATCACGCCGGTGAGCGGCAGCGTGTCGTGAAATGCGCGCGCGGTGTTGACGGCATCCTGGCCCTGCATCGCGTCGACGACGAACAAGGTCTCGATCGGCTGCACCGCTTTGTGCAGCTCGGCGATCTCGCGCATCATCGCCTCGTCGATCGACAGGCGTCCCGCCGTGTCGACGATCAGCACGTCGTGGTAATGGCTGCGCGCCCATGCGAGCGCGGCGTTCGCGATCGCGATCGGCGCCTCCGTCGTCGACGACGGGAAGAAATCGACGCCGACCTGCGCGGCGAGCGTCTTCAATTGCTCGATCGCGGCCGGCCGGTAGACGTCGGCCGACACGAGCAAAACCTTCTTCTTCTCGCGCGCGATGAGCCGCGCGAGCTTCGCCGCCGTCGTGGTCTTGCCCGCGCCCTGCAGACCGGCGAGCAGGATCACCGCAGGTGGCTTCGCGGCGAGTTGCAACGGTTGCGCGGTCCCGCCCATCAACGCGGTCAGCTCCCGCGCGACGACGCCGATCAGCGCCTGCCCCGGCGTCAGCGAGCCGACGACTTCCTGTCCGATCGCCTTCTCGCGCAGGTCGTTCACGAACGTGCGCACGACGGGCAGCGCGACGTCGGCTTCGAGCAGCGCAAGCCGCACTTCGCGCAGCGCGTCCTGGATGTTCTCGTCGGTGAGCCGTGCTTCGCCGCGCAGCGTCTTGACGACGCGCGACAGGCGTTCGGTCAATGTTTCGAGCATGAAAAAGGGGCCGGCGCCGCGCGCATGAGCGCGAACGCCGTCAGGTAAACTTTCGCGGGTGATCATTCTACTGCACGTGCTCGTCGCGGCGATCTACGCCACCACGGCATGGTTGCGCTGGCCGCGCGCCGCAGTGCGCGCGCCGGCGGGCGTCGCCCAGGCACTGCTCGCGCTCGCGCTGATCCTGCACGCGATCGCGATCTCGCGCGCGATCGTCGGTCCCGGCGGACTCGACCTGTCGTTCGTCAACGCGCTGTCGCTCGTCGCCGGCCTCGCCGTGCTCGCCGCGTGGCTGACCGGCGTGCTGCGCACGCTGCCGGGCGTGGCGGCCGTCGTGCTGCCCGTTGCGGCGGTGTGTGCGCTGCTGCCGCCGCTTGCCGAGTCGCCACACCGCGTCGCGTTCGCCGGCGATCCGTGGGCCGGCGTGCACATCGGCGTCGCGCTCGTCGCGTATGCGCTGTTCGTTGTTGTCGCGCTGCAGGCGCTCGTGATGACGGGTCTCGAGAAGCGCCTGCACAGCGGCCACCCGGGCGCGGCCGCGAGCGCGACACCGCCGCTGCTCACGCTCGAGCGCTACATGTTTCGCCTGCTCACGGTCGGCTTCGTGCTGCTGACGCTCACGCTCGCAAGTGGAATGCTGTTCTCCGAAGAGCTCTTCGGCACGCCGGCGACGTTCACGAACAAGATCGTGTTCACGGTCGCCGGCTGGGTCGCGTTCGCGGTGCTGCTCTTCGGCCGTTGGCGTTATGGCTGGCGCGGACGCACGGCGCTAAAATGGATTCTCGCCGGCACGCTGCTGCTCGTGCTCGGCTACCTCGGCAGCAAGTTCGTGCGCGAGGTCGTGCTGGGGTCGGAGACGACTTATTGGTCGGATTTCTCGCAAGGCACGCAGCCGTTCCAATAAGTCGTCTCTGACCCCACTTATTTTCCTTGGACGACTTCTCCCTTGGCACGCTCGCGCTCGCGCTGATCGTGCTGCTGGTGGCTTCCGGATTTTTCTCCATCGCCGAGACGGCGATGATGGCGGCGAACCGTTATCGATTGAAGCACCAGGCGCAGCGCGGCGCGCGCGGTGCGCGACTCGCGCTTGCGCTGCTCGCTCGCACGGACAAACTGCTCGGGGTCGTCCTGCTCGGCAACGCGCTGCTGAACGCCGCCGCGGCGACGATCGCGAGCATCATCACCGTCCGCCTGTTGGGCCAGGGCGAGGCGGCGCTCGCGCTGAGCACGGTCGTCGTGACGTTCCTGATCCTCGTTTTTTCGGAGATCACGCCGAAGGTCGTCGGCGCCGCGTACGCCGACCGGCTCGCGCCGCTCGTGAGCTTCATCCTGACGCCGCTGCTGCGGTTCACGCAGCCCGTCGTCTGGTTCGTGAACTTGTTCGTGCAGGGATTGCTCAAGCTCTTCCGCTTCCGCCCGACGGCGCAGCCGAGCACGAACCTGTCGCAGGAGGAGTTGCGCTCGCTCGTGCTCGAGGGCGCGCAGTACTTCCGTGGCAAGCACAAGACGATGCTCGCGAACCTGATGGATCTCGAGGCGATCAGCGTCGACGACGTGATGACGCCGCGCAGCCAGATCCACGCGCTCGACCTCTCGGAGAAACCCGCGACGCTGCGTCAGCAGCTCGTCACGTCGTACCACACGCGTCTTCCGGTCTGCGAAGGTTCGCTCGACAACATCGTCGGCGTGCTTGCGGTCAAGAGCATTCTCCACGCGATGCAGGGCGGCGGCGAGCTCGATGCCGAGCGCATCCGCGCAGTTCTGCGGCCGCCCTATTTCGTGCCGCTCGGCACGCCGCTCTTGACGCAGTTGCAACAGTTCCAGGCCGACCGCCAGCGGCTCGGGCTCGTCGTCGACGAGTACGGCGAGTTGCAGGGCCTCGTCACGATCGAGGACATCATCGAGGAGATCATCGGCGAGTTCACGACGCAGGCGCCGGGCGGCGCCGAAAGCTTCCGCCGCGAGGCGGACGGCAGCGTCGTCGTCGACGGGATGGCGCCGTTGCGTACGCTGAACCGCCGGCTCGGCACCCGCTTTCCGCTGGACGGCCCGAAGACGCTGAACGGCCTGATCGTCGAGCACCTGGGCGACATCCCGGATGCCGGGGCCACCTTCAAGGTCGACGACCAAGCCGTCGAGATCCTGCAGACCCAGGACCGGGCGGTGCGCGTCGTGCGCCTGCTTCCGCCCATTGGCCGAGGCAGCGCGCCTTTACAAACCCAGCCCGAGCGGGCATGATCGAGACGCTCATTTTTATGCGAATGGAATAAGCGCGCCGGCGCGTCCGACGGCGGATACGCCTGCGCGTAACGGGAGACGGCAGGCGTGATCAGGCCGACAGACGGCATGACCCTTGCTTTCGCTGACGTTCCAATCACCGTTCGCAACGTTTGCCCGCGCCGAGCACCGGCATTCGTGGCAAAAATACGACACCCAGATCACTGACGATGGCGACCCACGCTGCCACCCGAAACATCAGCGGCCTTGCCCGTGCACTGGCGCAGCACGGCGTCATGTCCGAATCCGAGGCCGAAGCGCTGCAGGTGCAGTCGCAGTCGTCGGGCGTGTCGTTCGTCGAGCAGGTGCTGTCGGGCAAGCGGCTGTCGGCGCACCAGCTGGCCGTGTTCGCGTCGCGGGCGTTCGGCGTGCCGCTGTTCGACCTGACCGGCTTCGACGTCGACCAGCTGAACCGCGAGTACTTCGATACCCGCATTGCCCAGACACGTCGGGTTCTGCCGTTGCACAAGCGCGGCAACCGCCTCTACGTCGCAACGTCCGACCCGGCCAATCTCCAGGCGCTCGACGAAGTCCGGTTCAAGACGAACCTCGTCGTCGAGCCCGTCGTCGTCGAGGACGACAAGCTCGCGCAGGCGATCGGGAAGATCGTCGAATCGATGGGCGCGTCGCTCAAGGAAATGGCGGCGCTCGAGGATATCGAGATCACGCTCGAGGAAGGTGGCGTTCCGGGCGCGTCGTCGTCGGCCGAGGAGGACAGCGAGGTCGAGGACGCGCCGGTCGTCCGCTACATCCAGAAGGTTCTGATCGACGCGATCACCGCCGGCGCCTCCGACATCCACTTCGAGCCGTACGAAAAGTACTACCGGATCCGCTATCGCCTCGACGGCGTGCTGATCGAGGTTGCGCAGCCGCCGCTCGCGATCAAGGACAAGGTCGCGTCGCGGATCAAGGTGATCAGCAAGCTCGACATCGCCGAGAAGCGCGTGCCGCAGGACGGGCGCATGAAGCTCGTGCTGACGAAGAACAAGACGATCGACTTCCGCGTCTCGACGCTGCCCACGCTCTTCGGCGAGAAGATCGTGATGCGGATCCTCGATTCATCGGGGGTCAAGCTCGGCGTCGAAGCGCTGGGCTACGAGCCCGACCAGCAGCAGAAGCTGCTGTTCGCCGTCGGACGTCCGTACGGGATGATCCTCGTCACCGGTCCGACGGGCAGCGGCAAGACGGTGTCGCTCTACACCTGCCTGTCGATCCTGAACCAGCCCGGCGTCAACATCGCGACGGCCGAGGACCCGGCCGAAATCATGCTGCCCGGCGTCAACCAGGTGAACGTCAACGAAAAGGCGGGCCTCACGTTCGCGCTGGCGTTGCGGGCGTTCCTCCGCCAGGATCCCGACGTGATCATGGTCGGCGAAATCCGCGACCTCGAAACGGCCGAGATCGCGATCAAGGCCGCGCAAACGGGCCACCTCGTGCTGTCGACGCTGCACACGAACGACGCGCCGTCGACGCTCGTGCGCATGATGAACATGGGCGTGGCGCCGTTCAACATCGCCTCGTCGGTCAACATCATCACGGCGCAGCGCCTCGCGCGGAAGCTCTGCACGCACTGCCGGCGACCGGAGGACATCCCGCCCGAGGCGCTGCTTCGCGCCGGCTTCCTCGAGGAGGATCTCGACGGCAGCTGGCAGCCGTACGGACCCATCGGCTGCGACCACTGCAAGGGCACCGGCTACAAGGGACGGATCGGCATCTACGAGGTGATGCCGATCAGCGACGACATGCGGCAGCTGATCATGCGCAACGGCAACTCGATCGACATCGCGGAGCAGGCGCAGCGCGAAGGCGTGAGGAACCTGCGCCAGTCGGGCCTTTTGAAGGTGAAAAGCAGCATCACCTCGCTCGAGGAAATCGAAGCCGTCACCAACGAGTAATCGCGAGCACGCGTAGAAGGAACCGCCATGGCCACCGCAGCAGTCGCCCGCAGGGACGTCAAGGTCAAGGAACAGACGTTCGTCTGGGAAGGCGTCGACCGCAACAACAAGCCGCTGCGCGGCGAATTGCGCGCGGTGTCCGAGACGGTCGCGACGACCAACCTGCGCCGGCAGGGCATCCGGGTACTGAAGATCAAGCGGCAGAGCTATCGCGGCGGCCGCTCGATCAACGACAAGGACATGACGTTCTTCACCCGGCAGCTCGCGACGATGCTGCGCGCCGGGGTGCCGCTGCTCCAGTCGTTCGACATCATCGCGCGCGGTCACAGCAACGCACGCTTCTCGCGGCTCATGCTCGACCTGAAGAACCAGGTCGAGACGGGCTCGAGCCTGTCGCAGGCGTTCCGCTCGCACCCGAAACACTTCAACCCGCTCTACTGCAACCTGGTGCAGGCGGGCGAAACGGCCGGGATGCTCGATGCGATCCTCGACCGGCTCGCGTCCTACCAGGAAAAGATCCTCGCGATCAAGGGCAAGATCAAGTCGGCGCTCTTCTATCCGATCTCGGTCATCGTCGTCGCGATCGTCGTCGTGTGGGTCATCATGATTTTCGTGATCCCGGCGTTCAAGCAGGTGTTCGCCGCCTTCGGCGCCAACCTGCCGTGGCTCACGCTGCAGGTGATCGCGGTCTCCGACTTCTTCGTCAAGTACTGGTGGGCGATGCTGATCATGATCGTCGGCGCGTTCGTCGCGATCCGGATGTCGATCAAACGCTCGGAATCCGTGCGGCTCATCGTGCACCGGCTGCAGCTCAAGATTCCGGTCATCGGCGGCATCCTC
Organism: Casimicrobiaceae bacterium; assembly: GCA_035605875.1. GTDB lineage: Bacteria > Pseudomonadota > Gammaproteobacteria > Burkholderiales > Casimicrobiaceae > VBCG01. The sequence continues at coordinate 21,961 of DATNGN010000046.1, read as the reverse complement.
GAGAAGGCGACGATCGCACGCTGGACGCGAACGCTGCAGACGATGTTCGCCGCCGGCGTGCCGCTGGTCGAATCGCTCGATGCGGTCGGCGGCGCCTCGGGCAACCTCGTCTACGTCAACGCGACGAAGCGCATCCAGACCGACGTCAGCACCGGCGTGAGCCTCACCAACGCGATGGCGGCAACGAACCTGTTTCCGGTCATGGTGCTGCAGATGACGCAAATCGGCGAGGAATCGGGCTCGCTCGACAACATGCTCGGCAAGGTCGCCGATTTCTACGAGCGCGAGGTCGATGACGCGGTGGCGGCGCTGTCGAGCCTGCTCGAGCCGATCATCATCGTGTTCCTCGGCATCATCATCGGCGGTCTCGTCGTCGCGATGTACCTGCCGATCTTCAAGCTGGGCGCCGTGATTTGACGGCCGACCCGGTTGTCGCGGCGGCGATCGCGCTGGTCGTCGGGCTTTGCGTCGGCAGCTTCCTGAACGTCGTCGTCCATCGTCTGCCGAAGATGATGGAGCGCGAATGGCGCGTGCAGTGCGCCGAGTTGCGCGGCGAGGCCGTCCCCGACGAGAACCCGCCGCGCTATAACCTCGCGGTGCCGCGCTCGGCCTGCCCCGAGTGCGGCCACACGATCGGCGCGCTCGAGAACATTCCGATCGTGTCGTGGCTCGCGCTGCGCGGCGCCTGCTCGGCCTGTCGGAAGCCGATCTCCATCCGCTATCCGCTCGTCGAGGCGCTCGGCGGACTGCTCGCCGCCTATGCGATCTGGCGCTTCGGACTCACGTGGAAGGGGGTCTCGGCCTGCGTGCTGCTGTGGACGCTCGTCGCGCTGACGTTCATCGACTTCGATACGCAGCTTCTGCCCGACAATCTGACGTTGCCGCTGCTGTGGGCCGGGCTCGTCGCCAACCTGTTCGGCGTGTTCGCGTCGCTGCACGACGCGGTCGTCGGCGCGATCGCCGGATACCTCGCGCTTTGGGTCGTCTATTGGCTTTTTCGCCTGATTCGCGGCAAGGAAGGAATGGGCTACGGCGATTTCAAGCTGCTCGGCGCGCTCGGGGCGTGGCTCGGATGGCAGATGCTGCCGCTGATCGTGCTGCTGTCGTCGGTCGTCGGCGCATTCATCGGCATCACGCTGATGGTGTTCAAGGGGCGCGACCACAACGTCCCGCTCGCATTCGGCCCGTATCTCGCGATCGCGGGCGGCATCGCGCTCTTCTTCGGGCCGACGATCGTCAAGGGCTGGTATCTGTAGCCGTCATGGCGGTGACGCCTTATCTCGTCGGACTCACCGGCGGCATCGGCAGCGGCAAATCGGAGGTGGCGGCGGCGTTCGCGGCGCGCGGCGTCGACGTCCTCGACGCGGACGAGATCGCGCACGCGATCAGCAAGCGCGGGCAGGCGGGCCACCACGCGGTCGTCGAATCGCTCGGCCGCGAGTTCCTGCGCGACGATGGCGAGCTCGATCGAGCGGCACTGCGGCGCCGTGTGTTCGACGACGCGACGTTCCGGCGCGACCTCGAGCATCTGCTGCATCCGTTGATCGCGGCGCGCCTCGAGGATGCGATCGGCGACTTTCGCGGTCCGTACGGCATGCTCGTCGTGCCGCTGCTGCTCGAGCGCGGGGGCTTGCGCAAGCGCGTCGCGCGCGTGCTCGTCGTCGACTGTCCCGAGCAGGAGCAGATTCGCCGGGTGCAGCTGCGAAGCGGCCTTTCGGCCGACGAGATCCGCAGGATCATGGCGACGCAGCTGCCGCGTGCCGAGCGGCTCGCGCAAGCCGACGACGTGATCGACAACGCGGGCCTGCGAAGCGCGCTGGAGCCGCAGGTCGTGCGGCTCGACAGGCGCTACCGCGAGCTCGCGGCACGCGTGCGCGACGCGCGCTGATTCGAAGTTGTCGCGAACGAGCATCGCGTTCGGGCAGAATGAAGCCCTGACGCGACGACATTCGCCCGTGATTCGCTACGAGCACCCGCTGAACGAAAGGATCCGCACGCTGATGCGGCTCGAGGATCTGTTCGCGCGCGCCGAGTTCTACGCGAGCCGCGAGCATGCGCCCGACCATCACGCGGCGCTGCTGTCGCTGTTCGAGATCACCGACGTCGCCGCGCGCGCCGACCTGAAGGCCGACCTCGTGCAGGAGCTCGAGCGACAGAAGCAGGTGCTGGCGCCGCTGCGCAGCAACCCGCAGATCGAGGAGGCGACGCTCACGGCGCTCCTCACCGAAATCGAGCAGGTCAACGCGAATCTGCTCGCGCAGGCCGGCAAGGTCGGCATGCATCTGCGCGAGAACGAATGGCTGATGGCGATCAAGCAGCGCGCGGCGATTCCCGGCGGCGTCTGCGAATTCGATCTGCCCGCGTACCACCACTGGCTCAACAAATCGCCGAATGCGCGGCGGCAGGACCTCGCCGGCTGGATCGAGCCGTTCGCGCCGATCCGCGTCGGCTCGGCGATCGTGCTGCGCCTGTTGCGCGAGAACAGCCGCACGAGCCGCCATACGGCGGCGCACGGCGTGTTTCAGCTGATGATGACGACGTCGAAGGTCGCGCAGCTTTTGCGGCTCACCCTCGAGCACGACCTGCCGGCGGTGCCGGAGATCAGCGCCAACAAGTACGCGCTCAACATCCGCTTCATCGGCGTGTCGGGGATGGACCGTGGCAACGTCGTCGACCAGGACATCGGCTTCGAGCTGACGTTCTGCAATCTCTGACGTCCTGCGATCTCTGACGCCGCATTGCGCAGCGCGACGCGGTCAGAACGACGTGAGGTTGAACCCCGCGTCGCCGACGGCCTCGTAGCCGACCCCGATCGATTTCGCTGTCAGGATCGTGAACGCCACGCCATTCAGGTTCGTGGTCGTTCCGGAGTCGGCGGGCTGCCAGGCGATCCCGTCGAAGCTCGTGAGGATCGTGCCGCCCGCTCCCACGGTCACGAACTGGGTGCCGTACGCGACCGACGCAAGATTGCTGGCGGTGATCGGCGGCCGCAGCGTCCATGTCGTGCTCGTGCCGTCGGGACTTGTGACGAGCGTGCCCGACGCACCGACCGCGACAAAGGTCGCGACGGCCGGCGTCGTCGACGTCGCCGCGGCGGATCCGTAGACGACGCTTTGCAGATCGCTGTCCGTGACCGGCGCGATGACATTCCATGTCGTGCCATCGGTGCTCGTCAGCACGGTCCCGTGCGCGCCGACGGCGACGTAGCGGCCGTTGCCGAAACCGATGCCGTGCAGATCGTTCGTCGTCTTCGAGTTCGCGGCCGCCCAGGTCACGCTGTCGCTGCTGACGAGGATCGTTCCGTTCGCACCGACGGCGACGACCTGCCCCGACCCGTTCCCCTGCACGCCGAAGAGCGCATTCGCGGTCGATGACGTTCGCGGCGTCCAGGTCACGGCATCCGGGCTCGTCACGATCGTGCCCGCATCGCCGACGGCGACGAACAGGCCGTTGCGGAACTGGACGGCGTTGAGGTCGACGGTCACGCCCGAGTTTGCCGGCGTCCATGTGGACCCGTCGTTGGTCCAGAACACCGCGCCGTTGGCACCGACGTCGACGAGCTCGGCGTTACCCGCGGTGTTCGAGGTCGTGAACGTGGCGGCGAGCAACCGGTTCGTGCCGAGCGGCGGATCGATCGTCCATGTGCCGCCGGCGAGCCGCGGAACGACGATGACGGCAGGACTTCCGGAACCTCCCGCTCCGCTGCTGTCGTGCGCGTTGACGGTGATCGAGTAGGTCGTGCCGTTGACGAGGCCGGTCACGATGAACGGCGACGTGGCGCCGGCGATGATGCGGCAGGTGGTGCAGGTGCGCGTGTCGATCGCCGTGCCCTGCTGGATCCAGACCCAGTAGCTCATGCCCGACTGGGCGTCCCAGCTGACGGTCGCGCTGCTGTCGCCGGCCACCGCCTTCATGTTGGCGGGCGGCGGCTCGGAATTGTTGCCTCCGCCGCACCCGGCCATCGAGGCGGCAACGGCGATCATGACAGCGACGACGAACAGGCGCATGACGAAATCTCCGAACGCGAGGTGCCGGCGAGTTTATCGAGCGAACGTGGGTCGTGGCCAGCCCGCAACAGAAGATTACACGGGCGCCTCGAACCGACGCGTGAACCGCGCACGGTGATCCACCGCAAATCGGCACCCGTCTGCTGCTGCGACGCCAGTGAATCCAGCGGCGGCCGACGTTGTCCAAAAGTACAGCTCGGGCCCGCAAGCGCCCGGGCACGTCTTCTAGACCTTGGAGGCTCGACGATGCAACTGACACGAATGAAGCTCGGCCTGGCCGTCGCCGCCGCGGCGGTGGCGCTCGGCGCCAATGCACAGGCCGCCACCAATGCGCCGTCGGCGACGGCACCGACGGCGAAGACGTCGCAACAGTCGACGACGACGGGTGCGACCGCCAAGCACGCCGGTGCGAAACATCACAGCATGCGCGCGCACGCGGCGCGGCACCGCATGCACGAAGCGAGCAACGGAGCGACAGGCGCCGACTCGGCTTACAAGGCCGCGCTGCGCCGGTGCGTGACGGGCCCCGAATCGGCACGCGACAGCTGCCTCGACCAGGCCATCTCGCAATACGGTCACGCTTGAGCAGGAATCCGCCGAGCACCCACCGAGAAGGCGAGGCTCGCGTGACGTAGCGCCCTCTTGCCGGGCATCGCCGGCCAGCCCGTTCCTGCCTGATGCGCGCCTCGAACGTATCGAGGCTCGCGCCGCGTTACGCCTGCGACGCCGGTGTGCGTTCGAGCTCGCACGGCGTCGCCACGGCGCCGTCCGTCCGTCAACAGTTAGTTAGCAGCGCAATGGAACGTCGTCCTCGCGCTTCTTCCTGATGCAGATGATCGACGGCTGGACGAACGTCGGCGGCGAAGACGGTGCGTGCGTCAACGCGGGAAGCGCGCCCCGCGCCCGGCTTCTGCGGCCTGGGCTCGCGCTACTTCACGACGCCCGGCGATTACGCGCTCGCCGGACCCGGCTGGAACACATGGGCACGAACTGCCTTTCGAAACGGGCGGGCGCGGTTCGCTGATCGACGTGCCGGCGACGCCGCCGGCACCGCCCGCTACGTCGGCCAGAACTCGCGCGACGCGATGCGCGCGCCCTCGGCCATCGCGGCCATCTTCGCCCAGACGACGTCGGCATCGACGGCCGCCTGCCCGACCCACGTGCCGTAGCCGCAGTCGCTGCCCGCCATCACGTTGTCGCGGCCGACGAGATTCGCGTAGCGGGCGATGCGCTGCGCGACGAGCTCGGGATGCTCGACGAAGTTCGACTTCGATTCGATTACGCCGGGGATCAAGACCTTGCCGTCGGGCAGCTTCACCGTCTCGAACAGCTTCCATTCGTGCGCATGGCGCGGATTCGCGGCCTCGAACGCGATCGCCGACGGCTTCGCGCGAAACACGATGTCGATCACGTCGGCGAGCGGCACGTCGCAATGATGCGGCCCTTCGTAGTTGCCCCAGCACAGGTGCATCCGCAACTGCCCGGAGGGAATGTTGCGCAGCGCGTCGTTCAGCGCCTCGACGTGCAACTCCGCCTTCTTCCGAAATTCCGGGAGCGACAGGTCGGCGTACTGGATGTGCCGGCCCATGCCGAGATCGGGGCAATCGATCTGCAGCACGATGCCCGACTTCGCGATCGTCTCGTACTCGTGACGCATCGCCTCGGCGATCGCGGCGAGATACGCTTCCTCGCTGCCGTAATGATCGTCGTGAAAGAAGAGCGAAACGACGCCGGGCGATGCCGCGGTCAGAAACGATTCCTCGACGCGCACGCTGGCCGTCGCCGCCTTCAGATGCTCGACGTCGCGACGCGCCGCTTCGGGATCGCGCACGCCGATCGGCGCGTTGCACGCCGGCGTCTTGCGGCGCGAGCGGCCGGGATCGCCGAACACGCGCTTCGCGAGATTCGGAAAGGCGACGAGGTCCTGGTAGACGAACGTGTTGCCGCTGCCGCCGAAGCCGCTCAGTCGATCCTTGACGTACGTCGCGTAGCTCGGCTTGCTCATCTCGCCGTCGTTGACGATGTCGATGCCGGCGCCGACCTGCTTCTTCACGACTTCGTCGACCGCGGCAGCGATGCGGCGGTCGAGCGCCTGCGAATCGACGGGAACGCCTTCCTCGCGCGCGTACATCGTGCGTACCAGATCGTCGGGCCGCGGCAGGCTGCCGGTGTGCGTCGTCAGGAACCGTTCGGTGTTTGTGCGCATGGTCGTCACCGGAAGCTTCGCGCGAAAGCGCTTACTATAAGCCGATGTCGGCCGCGTCGAACGTCATCGCGCATCTCGACATGGACGCGTTCTACGCGTCGGTCGAGCTTTTGCGTTATCCCGAGTTGCGCGGCAAGCCGGTCGTGATCGGCGGCGGGCAGCGTCATCAGCCGCGCGAGACGATCGATCCCGTCACGAACGACGTCGTCCGCTCGTTCGCGACGCTCGAAGGCTACGTCGGCCGCGGCGTGATCACGACCGCGACGTACGAGGCACGCGCGCTCGGGCTGCATTCGGCGATGGCGATGATGAAGGCCGCGGCGAAGGCGCCGCAGACGATCCTGCTGCCCGTCGACTTCGACGCATATCGGCACCATTCGCGCCGCTTCAAGGCCGCCGTGCGCGCGATCGCACCGAAGATCGAGGACCGCGGCATCGACGAGATCTACATCGACCTCACGCACCTGGTCGACCACGACGTGCACGACACGGCGCCGGTGCGCGCGCTCGCGCAATCGATCAAGGACGCGGTGCGCGACGCGACCGGTCTTTCGTGCTCCATCGGCATCGCGCCGAACAAGCTTCTCGCGAAGATCGCATCCGATCTCGACAAGCCCGACGGCCTCACGCTGCTCGGCGACGGCGACCTCGAGCGGCGCATCTGGCCGTTGCCGGCGCGGCGCATCAACGGCATCGGACCGAAAACTGCGGCCCGACTCGCGACGCTCGGCATCCAGACGATCGGCGATCTCGCGGATGCCGATCCCGCCTTTCTCGTCGCGACGTTCGGCCGCGCGCACGGCGAGTGGATGCACGACGCCGCGCACGGCCGTGACGAGCGTCCGGTCGTCACGTACAGCGAGCCGCAATCGATCAGCCGCGAGACGACATTCGAGCGCGATCTCTCGGTGCGGCACGATCGCGATCTGCTGTCGTCGATCTTCACCGAGTTGTGCGACGGCGTCGCGTCCGATCTTGCGCGCAAGGGCTACGTCGGCCGCACGATCGGCATCAAGCTGCGCTTCGACGACTTCAGGACGGTCACGCGCGATCGCACGATCGACGGCGCAACGCAGGATGCGGCGCTGATCCGGCGCGTCGCCGGCGAATGCGTCAAGCGCGTCGTGCTGGCGCGGCGCATCCGTCTTTTCGGCGTGCGGGTCGGCGGACTCGTGCGCGCGGATGCGATCGCGTCGCTGGTGCGCGAGCCGTCGCCTTCGACGGCGAAGCTCTTCGATTAGCGGCGGCTGCGCTTCTTCGCGCGCACTACACGCGCGGCTTCGTCCGCGCGGATTTCATCCGTGAGCCACGCGCGAAACAGCGCGAGCTTCGGCAAGCCGGCAATGCGCGGCGGATAGACGAGGTAGAAGCGTCGCGGTGCCGGCACGTCGATGTCGAAAAGCCGCACCAGCAGTCCGTTCTTCAGGTCGTTGCCGACGAGCGAGGTTCGCGCGAGCGCGATGCCCTGCCCTTCGACCGCGGCCTGCAGCATCAGCGCCGAGTCGTTGAAGATCGGGCCGCGCGTCGGCTCGGGCCAGTCGAGGCCGACCGCCTCGAACCAGGGTTTCCACCATTCGTCGTCGGAGCGAAGCAGCGTGTAATGCGCGAGGTCGCGCGGCACGCGCGGCCGCCGCGGAGACAAGCGCGGGCTGCAAACCGGGAAGAACGTTTCGCTCAAGAGATGCTCGGCGTGCACGTCAGGCCAGCCGCCGAAACCCTGGCGAATGGCGACGTCGACGTCGTCGCGGCGAAAGTCGACGAGCGCGACGCTCGAGCGCACGTCGAGATCGATGTCGCGGTGACGCGCAAGGAAGCTCCCCAGCCGGGGAAGAAGCCAGCGCGCGGCGAAGGACGGTGTGACGCTGACGCGCAATCGCCACGGATTGTTGCGCTCGCCCGCTTCGCGCATCGCATCGGCGATGTCGGCGAGCGCTGCGCGCAACCGCGCCGCCAGTCGCTCGCCATCGTCGGTGACGCGAATGCCGCGCCCCGCCCGCTCGATCAGCGGCACGCCGACCAGGTCCTCGAGCGCCTTGATCTGGTGGCTGATCGCGCCGTGCGTCACCGAAAGCGCGTCGGCGGCCTTCGTCAGGCTGCCCGTGCGTGCGGCGGCGTCGAACGCGCGAATGGCCTGCATGGGCGGCAGAGGTGCGGGCATCGGTTGCGGCCGGTCAATTGTGAAAACGGCTCACATGTTAGCCGAAAACAAATCGATTGTCCCTGTCGGTTCTCCCTCCTAGACTCGGCGCATGGCTCATTCGACTACGGAGAACGTCATGAAAACCGGATTCGCATCAGGATCGTCGGTCGAGGCCGTCGTCACGCTGACCGCCGCGGCGATGATGACCTTCGCATGGCTTGCGATGGCGGACGACTCCGTCGCCACCGGCACGCATCCGACGCCGGTCGCCATCTGCGTGGCAACCCCGGCGCCGGGATGAGGCTACACTGGATGGATGCCGCCGCGCATCGTCAAATGCCCGCAATGCAACGCCGACGTGCCGTGGACGCCCGAATCGAAATGGCGTCCGTTCTGCTCGGAACGCTGCAAGCTGATCGATCTCGGCGCATGGGCGAGCGAGCGCTATCGGATCGAGACGCCGGACGCGCCGAACGGCAGCCGCGACGAATCGCGCGGCGAGTCGTAGATTACGCCGCGGGCCACGCGTGGCGCCGCATCGCGATTGCGTGCGCGCCGTGCGCGATCGCGACGTCGAGATCGTCGCGCGTGAGGCCGCCGAGCGCGTAGATCGGCACGCGCGTGCCTTGTGCCGCGCGCGCGAAGCCTTCCCATCCGAGTGGAACCGCAGCGGGATGCGTCGGCGTCGGATGCACCGGTGCCAGCACGGCGAAGTCGACGTCGAGACTCGATGCGCGACTCACGTCGTCGGCCGTGTGGCATGACGCACCGACGACGAGGTCGCGCGGGCGTGCGGTCGCGGACGCCAGCACCTGCGACGTCCAGTGCACGCCGGCGCAACCGAGTTGTCGCGCCTCGTCCTCGGTTCCGTTCCACAGGACGGTGACGCCGTGACTGCGCGCGAGCGCGACGACCTCCGCGGCGAGCGCGCAGCGGCGTGCAAGCGGCCAAGTCTTGTCGCGCACCTGCACGAGGCGCACGCCCGAATCGAACGCACGCCTCGCACGGTCGAGAAACGTGTCTTCTCCGAGATCCTCCGCGCAGGTGATCGCGCAGATCGGCGGCAGCCGCAGCGCAGCGATCACGCGCGCGTTCGCCGGCAGCAGGGGCGCGACGTCGATCGCCGCCGGATCCTGCCATGCGAATGCCTGCCCGTCGTGGCCGACGAATTTGCCGTCCCAGGCGCGCACGCGCCAGAAGTTGAGTTCGACATGGGCGTGCGGATAGACGAACTCGTGCACGAGCCACGGTGATGCCTCGCGCACCGCGATGCCGAGTTCCTCATGCAGTTCGCGAACGAGCGCGGCGCGCACCGTTTCGCCCACCTCGAGCTTGCCCCCCGGAAACTCCCAGTAGCCGGCGTAAGCCTTGCCGGCCGGGCGCTGCGCAAGCAATACGCGGCCGTCGCCGCGCTCGATGACGGCTGCGGCGACCCTTACGATTTCAGTCAACGTGCGAATCGAGCCCGAGGCTGCCTGCGTAATGGCGCGCGAACTGCCACGCGACGCGGCCGCTGCGCGATCCGCGCGAAAGCGCGAACTGCAGCGCTTCGCGGGTGCGCGCTTGCGCATCCCGTTCCGACGCCGGTGCGGCGACGCCGAAATGCGCGAGCCAGCGATCGACGGCGGCCAGGTAGTCGTCCTGCACGAACGGATAGAACGAGATCCACAGGCCGAAGCGCTCGGACAGCGAGATCTTCTCCTCGACCGACTCGCCCGGATGCACTTCCTCGCCGACGTGCCGCGTCTCCAGGTTCTCGGCGAAGTACTCGGGCAGCAGGTGACGACGATTCGACGTCGCGTAGATCAGCACGTTCGAAGCGGAGCCCGCGATGGACCCGTCGAGCATCACCTTGAGCGCCTTGTAGCCCGCTTCGCCCGCATCGAACGTGAGGTCGTCGCAGAAGACGACGTAGCGATAGGGCTCGCGCTCGATGCGCTCGGCGATGTCGGGAAGATCGGTGAGATCGGACTTGTCGACTTCGATGAGGCGCAGACCCTGGTCCGCATAGCGTGCAAGCATCGCCTTGACCAGCGACGATTTGCCCGTGCCGCGCGAGCCGGTGAGGAGCACGTTGTTGGCGGGAAGTCGGGCGACGAATTGCCGCGTATTGCGGTCGACCGTCTGCTTCTGCGCGTCGATCGCGACGAGATCGTCGAGCGCAACGGCGTGCGGGTGCGCAACCGACTGCAGGAAGCCGCGGCCGTTACGCTTGCGCCAGCGCGCGGCCGTCGTCTGCGACCAGTCGGGATCGACGGCAACCGGCGGGAACAGCGACTCGACGCGCGCGAGGAGCGACTCGGCGCGAGCGATCAGCGCTTGGAGCTCGTCGTTCATCCGCAGCGCGCGGCGCCGTGCGTCACGAGCGGTAATCCGCGTTGATCGATACGTAATCGTGCGAGAAATCGCAGGTCCAGACGGTCGCTCGCGAATCGCCGCGGCCGAGGTCGACGCGAATCGTGATCTCGCGCTGCTGCATCACGCGCTGGCCGTCCGCCTCGGCATACGTCGCGGCGCGGCCGCCACGATCGACGACGAGCACGTCGTCGAGCCAGAACGACACGTTACCGGGAGCGAGATCGCGCGGGGCGCCGTTGCCGATCGCGCAGACGATGCGGCCGAGGTTCGGGTCGGAGGCGAAGAAAGCCGTCTTCACGAGCGGCGAATGCGCGATCGCGAAGGCGATGCGGCGTGATTCGTCGGCGTCGCGACCACCCTCGATGCGGATCGCGATGAACTTGGTCGCGCCTTCACCATCGCGAACGATCGCCTGCGCGAGATCGATCGCCACTTCCTCGATCGCGTTGCGAATCGCCGCGCAGCGCGGGTCGCTCCGCGCGGTGATCGGCGCGATACGCGCGTGATGCGTGGCCGCGACGACGAAGCTGTCGTTCGTCGACGTGTCGCCGTCGACGGTCGCACCGTTGAACGATACGTCGGCGATCTCGCGCGTCAATGCATCGAGCAGCGACGCGGCGATCGGAGCGTCGGTGGCGGCGAACGCGAGCATCGTCGCCATGTCGGGGTGGATCATCCCCGCTCCCTTGGCGATTCCCGTGACGGTCACGCTCGCACCGTCGATCGAGATCCGCCGCGACGCGCCCTTGGGCACCGTGTCGGTCGTCATGATCGCGTTCGCCGCGGCGAACCAGCCGTCGGCGCGCGCGGCATCGCGAGCGGCCGGCAACGCGGCGACGACGCGCTCGACGGGCAGCGGCTCCATGATGACGCCGGTCGAATAGGCAAGTACCTGCGCGGCCTCGCAGCCGGCGAGTCGTGCGACTTCGGCGCACGAGGCGCGCGTTGCGGCAAGACCAGCCTCGCCGGTGCCGGCGTTCGCATTGCCGGCGTTGATCACGAGCGCGCGGAAATCGAGATGGCGCGCGCGCTGTGCGGCGAGATGCTCGCGCGACACCATCACCGGCGCCGCACAAAAGCGGTTCTGGGTGAAGACGCCGGAGGCGACGGTGCCGTCATCGGCAACGACGAGCACGACGTCGTCGCGATCCCGCTTCCTGATCTTCGCGGCGGCCGTGCCGAGCGCGATGCCGGGGACGGGCAGCAGCGAGTCAGCGGTCGGCGGCGCGTAGTTGACGGGCATTCGAGGATCGAAGGATTCAGGATCGAGGATCGAGGAAGCACCGTGCCGGCGCCAGGCGCATCAGGCTGCGGTGAACAAAAGCGGCGTGAGGGGCGGCCGCCGACAACCGCGTGGCGCGATCCCTCGATCCTAGATCCTCGATCCTAAATCCTTAAGCCAAGCGGCCGTGACAATGCTTGTACTTCTTCCCCGACCCGCACGGGCACGGATCATTGCGCCCGACCTTCTCGCTCGCACGCACGAACGGCGGCGCAACGGCGACGGCGGTATCGCCACCGTCGCCGTTGCCGGCAAGCGCCTGATCGTAGTCGGCGTGCTGGTACTGCACGTTGCTGACGGCCGGCTCGGGCTCGACGGCCTGCACGTCGGCCTCGGAGCGAACCTGCACGGTCAGCACGACGCGCACGACGTCCTGCTTGATGCGGTCGAGCATGTCGGAGAAGAGCTCGAACGCCTCGCGCTTGTACTCCTGCTTCGGATTCTTCTGCGCATAGCCACGCAGATGGATGCCCTGCCGCAGATGGTCGAGGGAAGCGAGATGCTCGCGCCAGTGATGATCGAGCGTCTGCAGCATCAGGCTGCGCTCGAACTGGCGCATGAGCTCGGTGCCGACCGCAGCTTCCTTGCTGCGCCATCCCTCCGCCGCGAGCTTCTCGATGCGCTCGCGCAACGCCGTGTCCTCGAGGTCGGGCTCGGTCTTCAGCCACTCGCCGACGGGAGCCGTCAGCTGGTATTCGGATGCGAGCGTCGACTCGAGGGCGGGTATGTCCCACTGCTCCTCGACCGAGTCGGGCGGCACGTGCCGCTTGAACGTCGCGTCGACTTCCCCGCGAATCATGCTGCCGATCGTCTCGGCGACGTCCTCGCTTTCGAGCAGTTCGTTGCGTTGCTGGTAGATGACGCGGCGCTGATCGTTCGCGACGTCGTCGTATTCGAGCAGTTGTTTGCGGATGTCGAAATTGCGCGACTCGACGCGGTTCTGCGCCTTGGCGATCGAGCGGTTGACGATCGTGTGCTCGATCGGCTCGCCCTCCGGCATCTTGAGCCGCTGCATGATCCCCGACAGCCGCTCCCCGCCGAAGATGCGGAGCAGCGGATCCTCGAGCGACAGGTAGAACCGCGACGAGCCCGGATCGCCCTGACGTCCCGCACGTCCGCGAAGCTGGTTGTCGATGCGCCGCGATTCGTGCCGCTCGGTACCGACGATGTGCAGGCCGCCGGCCTTGACGACCGCATCGTGCCGCTCCTGCCATTCGCTGCGCATCGCCGCGATCTGGCGCTCCTTCTCGGCCGGATCGAGATCCGGATCTTCGCGCAACTCGAGAATCTGCGGCTCGATCGTGCCGCCGAGCACGATGTCGGTACCGCGGCCGGCCATGTTCGTCGCGATCGTGATGATGCCCGACTTCCCGGCCTGCGCGACGATCTCCGCCTCGCGCGCATGCTGCTTGGCATTCAGCACCTGGTGCGGCAGCCGCTCCTTGTCGAGATGCATCGACAGCATTTCGGAGTTCTCGATCGACGTCGTGCCGACGAGCACCGGCTGTCCGCGCTCGTGGCAATCCTTGATGTCGCCGATGATCGCGCTGACCTTCTCGGCGAGCGTGCGAAACACGAGGTCGTTCTCGTCCCTGCGCACCATCGGCAGGTTCGTCGGGATCACCATCGTTTCGAGGTGGTAGATCTGCTGGAACTCGAACGCCTCGGTGTCCGCGGTGCCGGTCATGCCGGCGAGCTTCTGGTACATCCGGAAGTAGTTCTGGAACGTGATCGACGCGAGCGTCTGGTTCTCGCGCTGGATCGGAACGCCCTCCTTCGCCTCCACGGCCTGGTGCAGGCCGTCGGACCAGCGGCGACCCGCCATCAGGCGGCCGGTGAACTCGTCGACGATGATCACCTCGCCGTTCTGGACGACGTAGTGCTGATCGCGATGGAACAGCGCATGGGCGCGGAGCGCCGCATAAAGGTGATGGACGAGCGAGATGTTCTGCGCGTCGTAGAGGCTCGACCCCGGCGCCGTCAGGCCTGCGGTGGCAAGGAGCTGCTCGACCTTCTCGTGCCCTTCCTCGGACAGGAGCACCGTGTGCGCCTTCTCGTCGACCCAGTAGTCGCCCGATGCCTTTTCGTCCTGCTGCCGGGTAAGCTTCGGCGGCAGCTCGTTCAGCCGATAGTAGGTCTCGACGTTGTCGTCGGACTGGCCGGAAATGATGAGCGGCGTGCGCGCCTCGTCGATCAGGATCGAGTCGACCTCGTCGACGATCGCGTAGTTGAGCGCGCGCTGCACGCGCTCGCTGGTCGCGAACACCATGTTGTCGCGCAGGTAGTCGAAGCCGAATTCGTTGTTCGTGCCGTACGTGATGTCGGCGGCGTACGCGACCTGCTTGTCGGCGTGCGGCATCTGCGACAGGTTGACGCCGACCGTCAGCCCAAGGAAGCGATAGATGCGTCCCATCCAATCGGCGTCGCGCTGCGCGAGGTAGTCGTTGACGGTGACGACGTGCACGCCCTTGCCGGCGAGCGCATTGAGGTACGCGGGAAGCGTTGCGACGAGCGTCTTGCCTTCGCCGGTGCGCATTTCGGCGATCTTGCCGTTGTGCAGTGCAATGCCGCCGATCAGCTGCACGTCGAAGTGACGCATGTTCAACGTGCGCTTGCCGGCTTCGCGGACGACCGCGAACGCTTCGGGCAGCACCTCGTCGAGCGTCGCGCCGTCGGCGACGCGCTTCCTGAGTTCCTGCGTCTTCTCGCGCAACCCTTCGTCGGAAAGCGCGGCGATCGTGGGCTCGAGCGCGTTGATCGCGCGGACCTGCTGGCCGTATTGCTTGAGGAGCCGCTCGTTGCGGCTGCCGAAAATGCGGGTGAGGATATTGATCATCGCGAAGAGAGAAGCTTGGCGCGGAGAAAGCAAAAAGCAAGGGGTGAGGACCGCCTCACCCCTCGTCCGGCCATCGCTTCCCGACGGGAGGCGAAAGCCCTTGCGACGCGACCGGCCGCGCAGCAGCATGTTCGACCCGTCGCGCACCGAACGTGCCGCGACCACGGCGGATTTCCGCGTACGACCGGGAAGCCGGCTGCATGTTCAACGGCGCCTCCGGCAACGGCGCTGCCAGCGTCGATCGGCGACGGCGCTGCCAGCGTCGATCGGCGGCGATTCTAGCACGCGGGAGGCCATAAAAACGACGACGTTCGGCGGCGACGAGCGCGCATCCGCGAGCCGCGCGACGCCCGTTCGGCCGCGAGGAGCGCGAAGCGGCGAGGCGCGCAACGCGGAAACTGCTCGTCCTCGACGATAATGGCGCATGCCGTTGCCGACCGACGATCGTTGAGCCGCCGGGCGCCGCACCGGCCGCTCGCCGGGGTGCTGGCATCCGACGCGCAGCTCGCGGCGTGGACCGCACGCCATCACGACGAAGCGGCGCTGACGCGCCTCGTGCGCAAGCACCTGCCGCGTGCGCTCGGCGAGCGCGTGTGCGTCTGCGACACGCGTAACGGTGTGCTCGAGCTCGCGGCAGGCGCGGGCGCCATCGCCGCGGCGCTTCGTCAGCGTGCGCCGGATCTGCGCGCGGCGCTTGCGCGCGAAGGCCGCGTCTTCGCCGACGTGCGGATACGCGTGCAGGTCGCAGGATCGACGCTGCCCCAGCCCGTCGGCCACCGGCGGACATGGGACAGCCGTGAAGCGGCGCCGCTTTTCGACCTCGCCGATCGGCTCCCGGCGGGGCCGCTGCAGCAGGCGCTTCGACAATGGTCGCGCCGCGCCCGCGGCCGATAGCAGCGTTGCGGATTGCCGCATAATCGCGCGTCGATCGCGACACGCCTCTTCATGCCCGACCCCGCGCAAGTCAGCCGCAACGCTCCCTGTCCGTGCGGCAGCGGCCAGCGGTTCAAGCATTGCTGCGGGCGTGAACCGTCGGCAACGGCAGCAACGACTTCGATCCGCTACCAGGCGCTGGCCGCGCATCGCGCAGGCAGGCTCGGCGAGGCCGAGACCCTCTACCGGCGCGCGCTCGAGGAAGACCCGGGCGACGTCGACTCGCTGCACATGCTCGGCACGGTGGTCTACGAACGCATGCGTTATCGCGATGCGCTCGCACTGCTTTTCGACGCCGCGGAGCGGACACGCTGGGCGATCCCCGCGATCCGCCACAACCTCGGGCTCGCGCTCGGCAAGCTGCTGACGCGCGACGCGAATGCACGGCAGGCAGCGCTGCTCGACGCGTTCGTCGCGCGCCGGCGCACGCATCGTCCAACGCGCGTCGACCTCGACCCGCCGGTCAGCGTGATCGTGCCGGCGTACAACCACGCACGCTACGTCGGGGAGGCGATCGCGTCGGTCGCAGCGCAGACATATCCGCATCTCGAGCTCATCGTCATCGACGACGGCTCGACCGATGGCACGCCGGAAGCCGTCGAGCGCGCGCTGGCCGCGTTCGAGCGACCGGCGCGCTTCGTGCGACGCGGCCACCGTGGCGGCGCAGCGGCGCTGAACGAGGGTGTCGCGCTCGCCAACGGCCGCTATCTCGCGTTGCTCAATTCGGACGATTGCTACACGCCCGACCGGATCGGCACGCTCGTCGACGAAATCGCGCGCACCGGCTCGTCGTGGGGCTTCTCGCTCGTCTCGCAGATATTCGACGAGGGTACGCGAGCGCCCGCCGACGCCGTCGACGTCCGGCAGCGACAGCGGAACGTTCTCGGGTCGGCGCCGCCCAGCTTCATTCTCGCCGAGGTCAACGTGCCGTTGTCGAGCGGCAATCTCGTCGTCGAGCGCGATTTCCTGTCCGCGGTCGGCGGGTTTCGCGATGTTCACGGACAGCACGGCTGGGGCTTCTGCCTTCGCGCGAGTGCGCGTTCGGAGCCGGCGATCGTCGAGCGGCCGCTCTACCGACGTCGTCTGCACGCCGGCAACGCAACATCGGCAGCGAAGGCGCAGGCGGATGCCGACGGCGTCATTGGTGAATTTCTCGCCGCGGTCATCGCCGGGTCGACGCGCGATTTGACGAACGACCTCTCGCCCTGGGTGCCCGACAATCGCATCCTGCTGCTGCGGCAGGTGCTGCGCCGCTGCAAGGGCGCGCTGGTGCCGGTCGAGACGTTGCGCGCGCTCGCCGATTCGTGGCGTACCGCGGCGCCGACGATGGACGTCGACGCGTCGCGCGGCGACGGCAGGACGGCGCTCGTGGTGCTGGGCATGCACCGCAGCGGCACGTCCGCGCTCGCAGGTGTGCTGAATCTGTGCGGCGCGCACCTGCCCGACAAGGTCAAGCCGCCGAAGATCGGCGTCAATCCGAAGGGATTCTTCGAGGCCGAAGCGGTGCTCGACCTGAACGTGCGCCTGATGCGGCAACTCGGCGGTGACTGGTGCCACGTCGACTTCGCCGTGCCCGAGGACGGGCCGGTCGTCGACGAGTTCCTGGCCGACGCGCACGCGATGATCGCGTCCGAATACCACGGCGAATCGCCGATCGTCATCAAGGACCCGCGGATCTGCGTGCTCGCACCGCTCTGGCATCGCGCGCTCGCCGGAGCGGGGTACCGTCCCGCGTACGTGGTTCCGATTCGCAGTCCGCTCGAAGTCGCGCAATCGCTTCGCGCCCGCGGCGACATGTCGATCGACGAGGGACTCGCGCTGTGGCGCGCGTACATGGCCTCCGTCGTCGCGTTCGCCAACGGCCGCGACGACGTGCTGTTCGTCCGCTACGCCGAACTGCTCGACGATTGGGAAGCGGTCGTCGAACGGATCGGGTCGCGGCTTCGCGTCGCGCTCGACGCAGGCCAGGGCGAGAAAGTCCGCACCTTCCTCGAGAAGGACCTGCGAAACCAGTCGGCCGACGACGAAGCGCTCGATGCGCGACTCGCCGGCGAGGGCGGCGACGCGATACGCAGCCTCTACCGCACCTGCCTCTCGCGCTGCGAATACGACGCGCGCGCCACGCCGCGATCGACCGTTGTCCGGTCGCCGCTACCTGTCGAAGTTGCCGTCCGTTCCGCACGCGACAGCGCGTGCTTCGTGCTGTGCATCGAGAACAACGGCATTCGCGAGCAGGCGTTGCTGTTTTGCCGCAGCATCCGCCGCTTCGCCGGTCGACTTGCCGGTGCGCAGATCCTCGCCTATGCACCGCGGCCGGGGCTCGGCGTCGACGAAGCGACGCAACGCAGCCTCCGCGAACTCGACGTCGACTACGTCGACGCGCCGCTCAACACGTCGTGTCCCGAATATCCACCCGCCAACCGCGTCTTCGCGGGCGCGCACGCCGAGTCGCACGCGAACGCCGACTTCGTGATCGTCTGCGACAGCGACAGCGTGTGGCTCGCCGAGCCGGAGCTTCCGCTCGATGCCGACGCAGCGGTGCGGCCGGTCGATGCCAAGGGAAGCGCCACGCGCGGGCCCGGCGATCGCTTCGAGGCTTACTGGGCGGAGCTTGCGCGCTGCGCCGGCATTTCGCTCGACCGCCTGCCGTACGTCACGTCGACGATCGGCCAGGAGCGCATCCGCGCGTCGTACAACGCCGGCTTCACGATCGTGCGCAGAAGCGTCGGGATCCTGACCCGCTGCGCGTCGCTTTTCGCGATGTCGATCGACGCCGGCATCCGCCCCTACCGCGAAAGCGGCATCGACATCGTCGCGTCGACGGGCCGCGTCGGACGCGCCGGCAGCGAGTATTGGGGATCCAGCCAGACGGCGCTGACGCTCGCGATCTGGTCGCTCACCGAGCGCGTCGTCCATTACCCCGATTGCTACAACCTGCCGTTGCACCTCGTCGCATCGCAGGAAGAGATCGACCCGCGCTGGCTCGCGCGAACGCCGGTGCACGTGCATTACCACTGGATGTTCGATGCGCGCCAACACGAAAACGCGATGGAATTGCTTGCGCGCCTTCGCGTACCTGCAGACCGGCGCGCCTGGCTGCTCGAACGCACGCCGTTTCACGAGACGGCCGATCGCGATCGTCAGCCCGCGACGATCGCCGGCGAGGGCACCGCGTGAGCACGCCCTAATCGATCTTCGGCGTCTCGTCGCCCTCGTAGAGTCGCTCGACGAGGATCACGACGACGCTCATCATCGGCGTCGCGAGGATCGCGCCGATCACGCCGAACAGCAGCGCGAAGATCACGATTGACAACACGGCGAGCGCGGGCGGCAGTGCGACGGCCCAGCGCTGGATCAGCGGCTGCAGCACGTTGCCCTCGAACTGCTGGATGCCGAAGCACAGCAGGCCGACGTAGAGCGCGTCGGTCGGGCTTTGCGTGAACGCGAACAGGATGGCGAAGACGGCGAATGCGATCGGCCCGAAGAACGGAACGAACTCGGTGATCGCCGCGATCAGCCCGAGAGACAGCGCGAGCGGAATGCCGATCAGGTAAAGCCCGACCGTCGTCATCACGCCGATCGTCAGCATTGCGATCAGTGCACCGACCAGCCAGCGCCGAAGCCCGTGGCCGGCGGCCGAGAGCGCTCCGCCGATGCGGCGGCGATACGCGGGCGGTGCCAGGCGCAACGTTCCTTCGAAGTACGAGCGCGGGTTGGCGGCGAGATAGAGCGCGAGCACGAGGATCAGTGCCGCGTCGAGGAACACGTTGCTCGCGACGCCGGCCGCGCCGGCCACGCGCAGCCACGGAATGCCGCCATCCTTGATCGATTGCCACGTTCCGGAAAGCAGCGACGCGAACGGCGTCCTCGACAACCAGTCGGTCGCCGCGCGAAGCGCCTGCGGCAGCGCCTCCCACAATCCCGCGAGCTGACCCGCGACCTGCGCACCGACGAGCCAGAACGACAGGCCGAGCAGCGCGAGCAAGGCAAGGATGACGACGGCGAGCGCGCCACGTGGCGGCATCGCCGTCGCGTGCGTGACCCCGTCGGCGAGCGCGCGCAAGCCGGTTGCAAGCAGGATGCCGGCGAAGAGCAGCGGCAGCACGTCGCGCAACTGCCAGACGATGAACGCGAGCGAGCCCACCGCGACCGCGATGATGACGCGGCGCGTGAACGGGTCCGGGCTCGCCTTCAAGCGGCTACCGTATGCCGCGCCCTCCGGACGAGGCATCGGAGCGACGTCGATTCGACTGTCGGGACGAGTCCGACGCGACGATCAGACCAAGGTGCCGATCACCGGCGCGAGCAGCCGCTCGGCGGCGAACCAGAGCAGGATCGCGAGCAGCATCAGCACGGAGAACTTGAGCGTGAGCGCGATGAACCGCAGGTAGCGCGGATCGCGCTTGACGAGCCACAGCAGCACCGCGACGCCGATCGCCGCGAGTGCCGCGAACAGGAACAGCCGGACGAGGACTATGGGTCCCCCGCGCGTGCCTCGAGCCGGGCCGCGGGACCGGTCAAGCCGCGCCGACGGGCGCCCAGTCCTTCCAGGCCGTCGGCAGTTCGTCGTCGGCGCGGAACGACACGACTTCCGATGCGTCGGCGCGCGCGAGCAGCGCCCGCGCAAGCGCGTTGTTCAGCGCATGCCCGGGCTTGTACGCGGTGTATTGCCCGATCAACGGTCGCCCGAGCAGATACAGATCACCGATCGCGTCGAGCACCTTGTGCTTGACGAACTCGTTGTCGTAACGGAGGCCTTCGCTGTTCAGCACGCGCGTGTCGTCGAGCACGATCGCGTTGTTCAGACTGCCGCCGAGCGCGAGGCCCGCCTCGCGCATCGCCTCGACGTCCTGCATGAACGCGAACGTGCGCGCACGTGCGACTTCCTTGATGTACGAGTGCTGCGCGAAGTCGACGACGACGTGCCGGCTCTCCGTCCCGAACACCGGGTGCGGAAAATCGATCGTGAAGTCGAGCTTGAACCCGTCGAACGGCTCGAAGCGCGCCCACTTGTCGCCGTCGCGGATTTCGACCGGCGCGCGCACGCGCAGATATTGCTTCGGCGAATTCTGCTCGACGATGCCGGCCGACTGCAGCAGGAAGACGAACGGGCCCGCGCTGCCGTCCATGATGGGCAGTTCGGGGCCGGCGACGTCGACGTGCAGGTTGTCGATGCCGAGGCCGGCGAGCGCCGACATCAGATGCTCGACGGTCGAGACCGACGCGCCGTCCTGCGCGAGCGTCGACGAAAGTCGCGTGTCGCCGACGTTCGTCGCGTGCGCCGCAATCGCGACGGGCGTCGCGAGGTCGACGCGATGAAAGACGATGCCGGTGCCGTCGGGCGCAGGCCGCAACGTCAACTCGACGCGTGCGCCGGTGTGCAGACCGACGCCGGTCGTACGGATCATCGTCTTGAGCGTCCGCTGACGCAGCATGTTTTGCAGGGGATGAGGGCGGTCGCGTGACCGCCGCCGCGTACTTGGTCGACCGATCATTTTAGCATCCGCTGGCAATACCCCTTGCCCCTCCTCTCCCCCGCGCCCGGGGTGAGAGGAAGGGTCCTTCGCGTCAATTGCGTTGCAGGCCGCGTCAGTCGGCCTGCTTGCGCAGGAACGCCGGGATTTCCGATGGATCGAACGCCGGCGACGGCGTGGCAACCGCATGGCGCCCGCGCCGCACGACGGCCGGCTGGTCGAGCTTGTCGTAGTCGATCGTCTCGACGTGCCGGCCCACGTTGTCGGTGCCCGTGCGCTCGACGACCGTTTCGATCATCTCGAGCTTCGGCGGCCTGCGCGTCGCAACGACCGCACCGCCGAGACCCGTCGCGATCATCGTCACGCGCAGTCGATCCTCCATCGCCTCGTCGAGCACGGTGCCGACGATCACCATCGCGTCGTCCGCGGTGAATTCCTTGATGGTGTTCATCACCTCGTGATACTCCTTCATCTTGAGGCTTGCCGATGCGGTGATGTTGACGAGCACGCCGCGTGCACCCGCCAGGTTCACCTCCTCGAGCAGCGGGCTCTTGACCGCGGCCTGCGCGGCATCGCGCGCGCGTGTCGCACCGTCGGCCACCGCCGACCCCATCATCGCCATCCCGACTTCGCTCATCACCGTGCGCACGTCGGCGAAGTCGACGTTGACGAGACCCGGGTTGTTGATGACTTCGGCGATGCCGGACACGGCGCCGTGCAGCACG
>DATNGN010000045.1:0-24496 GCA_035605875.1 Casimicrobiaceae bacterium | reverse complement strand
TTGGTCTTCGCGTTGCATTCGGCCATCTTGCTCGACGACGACGGCTTGGCAGCGGGCTTCGCCTTCATGCATTCGCTGCGCGCCATCGCGGCTTCGTCCTTGCTCATGCCCTTCGTCTTCGCGTTGCACTCGGCCATCTTGCTGCTCTTGGCTTCGGTGCTCTTGGTGTCGCTGCCGGCAGCGAAGACCGGCGTCGCGACGATTGCCGCGAGCGACAAAATCAGGAGCGGAAGCAGTTTTTTCATGAGGACTCCGAGAGGGTTGTTTCGGGGGCTTGCGTGACCTGCGGTAGACCGTTCGAGCCAGTCTACGGCAAGCTTAACGGCCGAGGCAACCGATTCGCCGACGCGACGTCGCCCCGCTGTTGCGCGGGGACCCTCTTGCGGTGCAACATGGCGGTCTCCCGCCCGCAGCCCCGGCGCCGCCGCGCCGCGGCAACCTTGCTAACTCATTGATGTAACACGAAAAGCGGCCCCGATGATCCTCGTTCTCGAACCCAACGTCCATCCGGAAAGCGTCGAGTACCGGATGCTCACGAGCCAACTCGAGCGGCTCGGCAACGTCAGCTATCGGGTCCACCGCGAAGTGGGCTCGGAGGTGACGCTGACCGAGATCTACCTGATCGGCAACACCGGCGCGCTGACCGTCGAGCAGATGCAGGTGCTGCCGTGCGTCGCGAAGGTCGTTCGCGTATCGGAGCCCTATCGCGTGCTGGGTCGTCACAAGCAGGGTGACGATCGCGCCTCGTCGTTCGAATACAACGGTGTGCGTTTCGGCCAGGACAATCTCAACGTCTTCGCCGGTCTTTGCGCGGTCGATTCGCGCGAGTCGGTCGAGGCGATGATGAAGGCCTTGCGCGACAACGGGCAGGTCTGCACGCGGATGGGCGCCTACAAGCCGCGTACGTCGCCGTATGCGTTCCAGGGCTTCGGCGCCGAGTGCCTGCCCTATGTGTTCGAACTCGCGGGCAAGTACGGCGTCCGGGTGATCTCGATGGAAGTCACGCACGAATCGCACGTCGACGAGATCCGCCGCGCGCTCGAAGCGACCGGCAACGCGACGGGCGTCATGCTGCAGATCGGCACGCGCAACACGCAGAACTTCGAGCTTCTGAAGCAGGTCGGGCGCCAGCAGCAGTTCCCGGTGCTGATCAAGCGCGGCTTCGGCATCACGCTCGACGAATCGCTGAACGCCGCCGAGTACCTCGCGACCGAAGGCAACCGCAAAATCGTCTTCTGCCTTCGCGGCATGCACACGAACATGGGCGACCCGCACCGCAATCTCGTCGACTTCGCGCACGTGCCCGTCGTCAAGCGCCTGACGCGCATGCCGGTGGCGGTGGACCCTTCGCATTCGGTCGGCACGCGCGCGCGTGCGCCTGACGGCCTGCACGACGTCTTCCACGTCGCCGCGCAAGGCGTGATCGCCGGCGCGAACATGGTGCTCGTCGACTTCCATCCCGAGCCTGCAAAGGCGCTCGTCGACGGTCCGCAGGCGCTGCTCGTGTCGGAGCTGCCGCATTTCCTCGCCGACATCGCGATCGCGCGCGAGGCCTACGAAAAGCGCGCGCGCCTCGCGCGGGAGCAGCCGGCCCGGTAGCCCCGCCATCGTGATCCATCGCGCCGCGGGCGCAGCGCGCACCGCCGCGGCGGCATCCGCTGCCGGATACCGCGCCCCCCGCTGGCTCGCCGGTGGACACGCGCAGACGATCTGGCCGTTCCGGCTGCCGCGCGCACGCGTGCCGCTGCGGCGCGAACGCGTCGATACGCCCGACGGCGATTTCTGGGACTTCGACTGGCTCGACGCCGATGCATCCGCCGGCGCACCGCTCGTCGTCCTCTTTCACGGGCTCGAAGGCGGCTCGACGTCGCATTACGCGCGTGCATTGCTCGCGCTCCTGCATGCGCGCGGTCTTCGTGGCGTGGTGCCGCATTTTCGCGGCTGCGGCGGCGCGCCGAATCGGCTGCCGCGCGCGTACCACTCGGGCGATTACGAAGAAGTGGCGGCGATGCTCGCCCATATCCGCGCATGCATCGACACTTCGACGCCGATCCTCGCGGTGGGAGTGTCGCTTGGCGGCAGCGCGCTTTTGAACTGGCTCGGCCGCGAGGAAAGCGGCGCGGCGCGCTACGTCACCGCGGCGGCCGCCGTGTCGGCGCCACTCGACCTGATGGCGGCCGGCTTCGCGATCGACCGCGGGGTGAACCGGATCTACGCGAAGCATTTCCTCGCGACGCTGAAGCCGAAATCGCTCGCCATCGCCGCACGCTTTCCGGGCCTGCTCGATCCCGCGCGCATTCGCCGCGCACGCACGCTGTACGAATTCGACGACATCGTCACGGCACCGCTGCACGGCTTCGCCGGTACGCGCGACTATTGGACGCGCGCATCGTCGAAGCCGTGGCTGTCGGCGATCCGCATTCCGACGCTCGTGCTGAACGCGCAGAACGACCCGTTCGTCCCCGCGTCGTCGTTGCCCCAATCCGCGGAGGTGAGCGGCGCGGTCACGCTCGAGCAGCCGCGCGCCGGCGGCCACGCAGGATTCGCGCGCGGCCCATTTCCCGGCAATGTCGGCTGGCTGCCGGAGCGATTGCTACACTACTTCACGGCGATCGGCGATGATCCGCGTACGCACCGTCGCCACCGCTGACAGGAACCCGCCATGCTTCCCGCCGAAATCTTCAAGGCTTACGACATTCGCGGCATCGTCGATCGCACGCTGACCGTCGACGGCGTGCGCCTCATCGGACAGGGGCTCGGCACGCTCGCGAAGAACGCGAGTCGCGGTTCGATCGTCGTCGGGCGCGATGGCCGACTGTCGGGACCGGCGCTGCTCGAAGCGCTGGCCGACGGCATTCGCGCGGCGGGCGTCGATGTGATCGACATCGGCATGGTGACGACGCCGATGACCTATTTCGCCGCGCAGCACCTCGGCACGCAGTGCAGCGTTGCCGTGACCGGCAGCCACAATCCGCCCGACTACAACGGGCTCAAGATGGTGATCGACGCGACGACGCTGTCGGGAGACGACATCCAGGCGCTTCGCGCACGCATCGAACGCGGCGATTTCGCGCACGGCAGCGGCACGATGCGCAGCGATGACATTTCGCGCGCGTACTTCGAGCGCATCGCGAGCGACGTCCGGCTCGCGCGGCCGATGCGCGTCGCCGTCGATTGCGGCAACGGCGTCGCCGGCGCGTTCGCTCCGGAACTCTATCGCCGCCTCGGCTGCGACGTGGTCGAGCTCTTCTGCGACGTCGACGGACGATTTCCGAACCATCATCCCGATCCGTCGCAGCCGAAGAATCTCGAAGACTTGAAGCGTCGGCTGCGCGAAGGCGATTGCGAACTCGGCCTCGCATTCGACGGCGACGGTGACCGGCTCGGCGTCGTGACGCCCGAGGGCCACGTGATCTACGCCGACCGGCAACTGATGCTCTTTGCCGCGAACGTGCTGTCGCGCGCACCCGGCGCAACGATCATCTACGACGTCAAGTCGACGCGCAACCTGAAGGACTGGATCGTCCGCCATGGCGGCAGGCCGATGCTGTGGAAGACCGGGCATTCGCTGATCAAGTCGAAGATGAAGGAAGTCGGCGCCGCGCTCGCCGGCGAGATGAGCGGGCATACGTTCTTCGGCGAGCGCTGGTACGGCTTCGACGACGGGCTTTATGCCGGCGCGCGGCTGCTCGAAATCCTGTCGCGCCACGACAACCCGGCGGCGGTGCTCGATGCGCTGCCCGACGCGATCTCGACCCCCGAACTGCAGATCGCCTGCGACGAAGGCGAGCAGCACGCGCTGATTGGGAAGCTCCGCGAAGTCGCCGACTTTCCCGGCGCCGACGACGTCATCCGCATCGACGGCCTGCGCGTCGAGTATCCGGATGGCTTCGGTCTCGCGCGCGCGTCGAACACGACACCGGTCATCGTGCTGCGCTTCGAGGCCGACAACGCAAAGGCACTGGCGCGAATCCAGGGTGAATTCCGGCGCGTGCTGAGCGCGGTGAAGCCCGGCATCGCGCTGCCGTTCTGATGAATCCCCCGACGCTCGCTTCGCTCGCTGCCCCCCAGGGGGCTCGCCAGTCGCTTGGGGCGGCCCGGCGCGACTGGTGATGCTGACGCTGGCAGAAATCGAGAAGGCGCGCGAACGCATCCGCGGCGGCATTTACGAGTCGCCGTGCGTCGAATCGATCCCGCTGTCGCAACTCACCGGCGCGCACATCTACTGCAAGCTGGATTATCTGCAGCGCACCGGCAGCTTCAAGGAACGGGGCGCGCGCAACGCGCTGCTGCAGCTTTCCGCGGAACAGCGCAAGCGCGGCGTCATCGCGGCTTCGGCGGGCAACCATGCGCTCGGCGTCGCCTATCACAGCGCGCTGCTCGGCATCCCGGTCACCGTGGTGATGCCGAAGTTCGCCCCGCTCATCAAGGTATCGAACTGCCGCCAGCTCGGCGCGAATGTCGTGCTGCACGGCAGCGACCTTTCGTCGGCACGCGACGAAGCCGAAGCGATCGCCGCACGCGAAGGCCTGACGTTCATCCATCCGTTCGACAACGCGCACGTCATGGCCGGACAAGGAACGATCGCGCTCGAGATCCTCGAGCAGACGCCCGACGTGCAGGCGATCGTCGCGCCGGTGGGCGGCGGCGGCCTGCTCGCAGGCATCGGCACCGTCGTCGAGGCGCGCAAGCCCGACGTGCTGCTCGTCGGCGTCGAGCCGGTGCACGCCGCATGCCTGACCGCAGCGCTCGCCGCCGGTCATCCGGTCCCGGTCACACTTTCGTCGACGCTGGCCGACGGTCTCGCCGTGATGCAGGCGGGCGCCCTGCCGTTCGAGGTGTTGCGCCGGGTCGTCGACCAGGTCGTCACCGTCGACGAAGCGGCGATCGCGCTCGCCGTCCTGCGGCTGATCGAGCTCGAGAAGAGCGTCGTCGAAGGCGCGGGCGCGGCACCGCTCGCCGGCTTTCTCGCCGGCAAGCTCGATACGCTCAAGGGCCGGAACGTCGTGCTCGTGCTGTGCGGCGGCAACATCGACCTGACGATCCTCGATCGCGTGATCGAGATCGGCCTCGTCGCCGACGGCCGGCTGTCGCGCTTCGCCGTGTCGATCAGCGACCGGCCCGGTGGGCTTGCACGACTTGCCGAAGTGATCGCATCGACCGGCGCGTCGATCAAGGAGATCCTGCACGACAGGGCGTTCTCCGGACCCGACCTGTCGGCGGTGCGCGTCGTCTGCGTCGTCGAAACGACGGGCCACGAGCACGTGGCCGCGTTGCTCCGCGCGCTCGCCGATGCGAAGGTCGCCGTCGTCGAGGAGATTTGATGCTTTCCCCACGCCAGGCACTGGGCGCCCTGCTCGTCGCAGTGGCCGCCTGCGGCGCGCCCATCGTCTTCGCGGCCAGCACCTTCGTCAACGTCCTCACCGGCGGCACGAACGGCGTCTACTATCCGCTCGGCGTCGCGCTCGCGGGCGTGATCGACAAGACCATGCCGAACGTCAAGACGTCGGTGCAAGCGACCAAGGGGTCGGTGGAAAACCTGAACCTGATGCAGTCGGGTCGCGGCGAGATCGCCTTCGCGCTCGGTGATGCGTTGGTCGACGCGTGGAAGGGCAACGAGGAGGCCGGGTTCAAGCAGCCGCTCAAGAAGATCCGCGGCATCGCCGCGCTCTATCCGAACTACATCCAGATCGTCGCGCGCGCGGATGCGGGCATCAGGACGCTCGCCGACCTCAAGGGCAAGAAAATCTCGGTCGGCACGCCGAAGTCGTTGATCGAGCTCAACGCGCGCGCCGTGCTGCACGCGGCCGGCATCGACTACAAGGAGTTTTCGAAAGTCGAATACCTGCCATTCGGCGAGTCCGTCGAGCTGATGAAAAACCGGCAGATCGACGCGACGCTGCAATCGGCGGTACTCGGCGCATCGTCGGTGCGCGATCTCGCGCAGTCGCTGCCGATCGTCGTCGTACCGATCCCGGCCGGCGTCGTGAAGAAGATCGGCAACGCCGCTTACAGTGAAGCGGTCATACCGGCGAATACGTACAACGGGCAGCCCGCCGACGTCCCGACGGCTGCCGTGCAGAATTTTCTCGTCACGCACGACGATGTGTCGGACGACGTCGTCTACGGCATGACGAAGGCGTTCTGGACCCACCTCGACGAGCTCGTCGCTGCGCACGCCGCCGCGAGAACGATCGACGTTCACAAGGCGCTGCAAGGAATGCCGGTGCCGCTGCATCCGGGCGCCGAGAAGTACTACAAGGAAGTCGGCATCATCAAGTGATCGGCGCGGCGCGCGGCGCCGATCTTTGGCGACGCGAACGCTGTCAAACCCGGCGACGGCCTTGCGCCGTCCGGCGCCGCCGAACCGACGCTACCATCGTCGAAATCAGGACCTGCAGGGAGCCCCGAGATGAATGACTGGTTCCGGACGCTTTCTCACCGGCTCGCCGACGCGTTCGGCTCGTCGTGGGCGTTCTTCTTCGCCGCGATCTTCATCGTCGTATGGGCGGTGACGGGGCCACTCTTCGGCTTCTCCGATGCGTGGCAGCTGATCGCGAACACCGTCACCAACGTCGTGACGTTCCTCATGGTCTTCATCATCCAGAGCAGCCAGAACCGCGACACGAAGGCGACGCAGCTCAAGCTCGACGAGCTGTTGCGCGCGGTGACGAACGCGCGTTCGAGCCTGATCAACCTCGAATCGCTGTCGGACGATGAAATGGACGGTCTGCAGCGGCAGTTCGAAGTGCTGCGCCGCCGCGCCGCACGGACCGATGGCGGACGCGATGGATCTCGGGCTTGAAGGGCGGCGCGCGCTGATCACCGGCTCGACGGCCGGCATCGGCTTCGCAACGGCGCGTCTCCTCGCGCGTGAACGTGCTGTCGTCACGATCAACGGCCGCACGACGACGCGCGTCGACGTGGCGATCGAGCGGTTGCGGCGCGACGACACGGGCGTCATCGTCGACGGCATCGCCGCCGACGTCGGCACGCGCGAAGGCTGCGACCGGCTGATCGCCGCACTGCCCGATGTCGACATCCTCGTCAACAATGCCGGGATCTTCGAGCCCAAACCGTTCGAGTCGATTTCCGACGACGACTGGCTGCGCTTCTTCGAGACGAACGTGATGTCCGGCATCCGTCTCGCCCGCCATTACGTGGCCGGCATGCGCACGCGCGATTTCGGCCGGATCGTGTTCGTGTCGAGCGAATCGGCGCTGCAGATCCCGACCGAGATGATCCATTACGGAATGACGAAGACCGCCCAGCTCGCGGTCGCGCGCGGGCTGGCGGAAACGCTCGCCGGCACCAATGTCACCGTCAACAGCGTCTTGCCGGGACCGACGGCGTCCGAAGGCGTGACGCAATTCGTCGCGCGCCTCGCCGACGAACAGCACGTCGACGCGGCAACGGTCGAGCGCGAGTTCTTCGCGAATGCGCGGCCGTCATCGATCATCCAGCGCTTCGCCACGCCCGACGAGGTCGCGGCGATGATCGTCTACGTCTGCAGCGCGAAGGCGTCGGCGACCACGGGCGCCGCATTGCGCGTCGACGGCGGGGTCGTCCGCGCGATCGGCTGACGCGCGACTAACCGGCCGCGAGCAGATCCGGCGGAAGCGGCGGCCGTCGCTCGATCGCGCTGACGTGCAGCGCGAACGTGTCGAGCCTGCGATCGAGGAAATAGTTGCGAAGCGTCCGCGCGATCGTGCGAAACGCCAGCGATTCCCAGGGGATTTCGCTCTCGTCGAAGAGCCGCACCTCGAGGCTTTCCGCGCCGGGGCCGAAGCCCAGATCGAGAAGCTTCGCGCGGAACATCATGTACACCTGATTGATCTGCGGCAGGCTGATCACTGCGTAGAGATCGCCGATCGCCACGCGCGCGTCGGCCTCTTCGAGCGTCTCGCGCAGCGCGCCGGCGACGAGCGTCTCGCCGTTCTCGAGAAAGCCCGCCGGCAGCGTCCACAAGCCGTAGCGGGGCTCGATCGCACGCTTGCAGAGCAGCACCCGCCCTTCCCATTCGGGCAGGCAGCCGACGACGATCTTCGGGTTCTGGTAATGGATCGTGCCGCATTCGGCGCAGACGTCACGCGGCAGCGTGTCGCCGTCCGGCACGCGACGTTCGATGCGCGGCGAACCACAGGCGCTGCAGAAGTTCACGAATGAGCGCGAAGGGCCGCCCCGAGCGCGAATTGCGCCCCCCGGGGGGCAGCGAAGCGGCGAAGCCGCGCGCGTGGGGGGATCACAACCGCAGGAAGTTGTCGCGGTAGTAGCGAAGCTCCGCGATCGATTCGAGCACGTCGGCGAGCGCCTCGTGCCGGCCCTCCTTCGCGATGCCCTTGCCGAGGTCCGGCTTCCAGCGCCGCGCGAGCTCCTTCAGCGTCGACACGTCGAGGTTCCGATAATGGAACCAGTCCTCGAGCGCCGGCATGAAGCGCGCAAGAAACCGGCGATCCTGGCAGATCGAATTGCCGCACATCGGCGAGGCCTTGGCAGGCACGTGCTCGCGCAGAAAGGCGAGCGCCGCCGCCTCGACCTCCTGCTCGGTCGCGTTCGACGCGCGCACGCGGTCGATCAACCCCGAACGCGCATGCGTCGAGCGATTCCAGGCGTCCATGCCGTCGAGCACTGCATCGTCCTGATGCACGACCCAGACCGGCGCCTGTGCGACGGTTTCGAGCGCGTGATCGGTGACGACGAGCGCGACCTCGAGAATGCGGTCGCTGTCGGGGCGAAGACCCGACATTTCGAGATCGATCCAGATGAGGCGATTCGCTTCTTGTGGCATGCGCGGGCGTAAAATGGGGCGTTTCATTGTACGTGAGCGGCGCACCGCGAAGCGCCGCGTCGTCGTCGTGACTTCCTCCGCTTTTGCCATCCTGTTCGTCGTCGCCGTCGCCGTGACGCTCGGCCTGCGCCTGTGGCTCGCCGCGCGGCAGGTTGCCCACGTGCGCGCCCACCGTGTCGCGACGCCCGCTGCGTTCGCCACGCGCATCGACGACGCCGCGCATCGCAAGGCTGCCGATTACACGATCGCCAAGCAACGTTTCGGGATGATCGAAGCTGCCGCCGATACGGCCGTCCTGCTCCTGCTGACGGAAGGCGGCGTCCTCGGCTGGCTGATGGCTGCAACCGAAAGGCTCGCGACGCCGCCGCTCGTGCGCGACGTGCTGCTGCTTTGCGCCATCGCCCTCATCGCGGGCCTCGTTTCGCTGCCGTTTTCATGGTGGCGCACGTTTCGGATCGAGGAGCGCTTCGGCTTCAACCGCACGACGCTGGCGACATGGCTCGGCGACCTCGCGAAGGGCCTCGCGGTCGCCGCGGCACTCGGCCTGCCGCTCGCGTTCGTCGTGTTGTGGCTGATGCGCAGCGCCGGCACCTATTGGTGGGTCTTCGTCTGGATTGCCTGGATGGCGTTCCAGCTTCTCGTGCTCGTGCTGTACCCGACGGTGATCGCGCCGCTTTTCAATCGCTTCTCGCCATTGCCTGCGGGCGCCGCCCGCGAGCGGATCGAGCGGCTGCTCGCGCGCTGCGGCTTTCGCGCCTCGGGCCTGTTCGTGATGGACGGCTCGAAGCGCTCGGGCCACGGCAACGCGTACTTCACCGGATTCGGCCGTGCGAAACGCGTCGTCTTCTTCGACACGCTGCTGACGCGCCTCGCACCCGAGGAGATCGAGGCGGTGCTCGCGCACGAGCTCGGCCATTTCCGCTTGCGCCACGTGGTGAAGCGCGTCGTCTGGTCGGCCGTGTTCTCGCTCGCGCTGCTTGCACTGCTCGCGTGGCTCGCACGAACGCCATGGTTCTACGCGGGGCTCGGCATTCCAGCCGACAACGTGGCCGTCGCAATGACGCGTCCCGGCGTCGCGCTCGCACTGTTCATGCTCGTGCTGCCGGTGTTCACGTTCGTGCTCGCGCCGCTCGCCGCCGCGTACTCGCGCCGCCACGAGTTCGAGGCCGATGCCTTCGCCGCCGCCCACGCATCCGCGGGCGCGCTGGTCGCGGCATTGATCAAGCTCTACGAGGACAACGCGGCGACGCTGACGCCGGATCCCGTGCATTCGGCGTTCTATGACTCGCATCCGCCGGCTGCCATACGCGTCGCGCGCCTGTCCGCGCTGGCGCCATCGGCCGCCGGCACGTGAACGGAGGACGACGATGACGACGAACTTCCAGACGCTGCCGCCGGCGGTGCGCACGCTAGCCGACCAGCATTGCCATGCAGGCGCGGCCCGGCTCGCCGACGCCGATCTCGGGAGCCGATTGTCGATGCTGGCCGGATGGTCGTCGGCCGATGGCCGCCTGTCGAAATCGTTCCTGTTCGCCAACTTTCACGAGACGATGGGATTCGTCGACGCGCTCGCCTGGATCGCCAACCGCGAAGACCATCACCCCGATTTGACGGTGTCGTACAACCGCTGCGTCGTCGCGTGGTCGACGCACGACGCAGGCGGCATCACCGAGAACGACATCGTCTGCGCGGCGAAGACCGATCGCCTCCTCGCGTAGCGCGACCGCGCTGCCTCGCGTGAGCCGCGCTGACGCAACGCGAGTCGGCACGCCGAACGGGCTGGTCGTCGCGGCGCATCGGCGGCACTACATCGTCGACCTCGATGGCGGCGACACGATCGAATGCGTGCTGAAGGGCCGCGCGACGACGCTTGCCTGCGGTGATCGCGTCGAGGTTGCGCGCGACAAGGGCAACGGCGTCATCGTCGCGCTCGCGCCGCGACGAAGCCTCCTCTATCGCTCCGACGCGTTCAAGGAAAAGCTGGTCGCGGCGAACGTGACACAGGTGCTGGCCGTCGTCGCACCCGACGTGCCCGTCGACGAGCACTTGCTGAATCGCTGGATCATCGCGGCCGAGACCGAGCGCTGCCGCTTCGTCCTGGTCGTGAACAAGTCCGACCTGGTCGGCAGCGATCGCTTCGCGCAACGTTTCGCGCCCTATGCCGCGCTCGGCTACCCGGTCGTCCCCGTCTCGGCAAAGTTGGACGCGATACCGCTTGCGCCATGGGTTCGCGGCCAGCACAGCCTCATCATCGGCCAGTCGGGAATGGGCAAGTCGACGCTGATCAATGCGCTGTTGCACTCGACCCAGGCACGGACGGGCGAGTTGTCGCACGCGTTGCACAGCGGGCGTCATACGACGACGGCGGCGACGCTGTATCGCCTGCCCGATGACGACGGATGGCTCGTCGATTCCCCGGGAATGAAGGTGTTCGGACTCGCCCACTGCACGCGCGAAGCGATCACCGAAGCCTTCGTCGACCTGCGCGAGATCGCGTCGCAATGCCGCTTCCGTGATTGCCGGCACGACCGGGAACCGGATTGCGCAGTGACCGCCGCGGTCGCCGAGGGCCGCGTTGCGCCGCAGCGCGTCACGCTCTTGCGCACGTTGCTGAGCGAGACGCGCAAAGTGTGGGATCCGCCGTAACACCCTCGCTTCGCAACGGTGTTACGGCCTGGCTCCCAATTTCAACCTATATCATCGACAGCAGGAACACGAGCAGAAGCCACAAGACGAGCGCGCGCCACACGAGGCCCACCGCGGACGGCAGCACTTCGACTTCGACGACCTCGCCGATGCCGATTTCCGGACGCGACTCCAACGTACCGTCGTCGGTCGGCACCGCGCCGCCGAGTTGCACACCGAGCGCACCCGCTCCGCTTGCGAGCACGACGCCGATCGCTTCACCGCCATACGCTTCGGGCCATGCACGCGCCTGCGTGCGCCAGCAGAACGCCGCATCCTCGAAGTCACCGACGACCGCGAACGAAAGCGCGGTGAGCCGCGAAGGAATCCAGTCGAGCAGCCGGAGCAGCGCGCGCGCGGGACGGCCGAACACCGCGAGCGAGCGTGTCAGCACCGTCATGTCATCGCCCGGCAATGCGCCTTTCCATTGCGCCGCCAGCAGCGCCGATGCGCGATACAAAACGGCACCGCCAGGGCCGGGCAGCACTGCGAACCAGAACAGCACCGCGAAGACTTGCCGATACGCATCGGAGAGACCGCGCTCGATGGCGAGGCGGGCCACGTCGTGGCCGGTGAGCTCGCTCGTCGTCGTGCCATACCAGGCGGCAAGCGCGCGCCGCGCACCGGCGAGATCGGCGCTCTTCAGCGCGGAAATGATCGCGGACACCGCGTGACTGAAGCGACGAAAGCCCATCAACGCGTAGAGCACGAGCACGTCGAAGACGAGCCCGAGGAACCACGACAGGCTCGCGAGGAACCATCCAACCAGCGCGGCGACGACGACGGGCGGCGCGATCGCGAGCACGGTCGCCACGATGCCTTGTCCAAGCGTCCCGCCGTTCAGCCGCCGCTCGATGCCGCGCACGTACGACACGAACGCGCGCTCGACCGATGCGCGCCATGCAAACGAGCGCCATTGCTCGAACGCGAGCGCGACGATGATCGCGAGCAGCTTCATCGCGACGCGCCGATTCGCATCGGATCGTCCGATTCATGCCGGGGAACACGCGGGCGCATATGCGCGCGTCATTATAATTGAGGCCTTCGCCTGCAAACGCGACGAGCGGGACGGATGCGATGACGCGCGAAGCAATGGAGTACGACGTCGTGATCGTCGGTGGCGGTCCCTCGGGTCTCGCCGCGGCGATCAGGCTCAAGCAGCTCGCGGCGCGCGCGTCGCGCGAGGTTTCCGTCTGCGTGCTCGAGAAGGGTTCGGAGATCGGCGCGCACATCCTGTCGGGCGCGGTCATCGATCCGCATGCGCTCGACGAGCTCATTCCCGACTGGAAGACGCGCGGCGCGCCGCTTGCAACGCGCGTCAGCGAGGATCGCTTCCTCTACCTCACGCAGCGCAGCGCGTATTGCATTCCGACCGCCCTTCTGCCGCCGCTGATGAACAACGACGGCAACTACATCGGAAGCCTCGGCGATCTCTGCCGCTGGCTCGCGCAGCAGGCCGAGGCGCTCGGCGTCGAGATCTACCCGGGTTTCGCGGCGACCGACGTGCTCAACGGCGACCAGGGCGAAGTGCTCGGCGTCGTGACCGGCGACATGGGTGTCGCGAAAGACGGCTCGCACAAGCCGGGCTACCAGCCAGGGATGGAATTGCGCGCG
Organism: Casimicrobiaceae bacterium; assembly: GCA_035605875.1. Taxonomy (GTDB): domain Bacteria; phylum Pseudomonadota; class Gammaproteobacteria; order Burkholderiales; family Casimicrobiaceae; genus VBCG01. The sequence continues at coordinate 11,409 of DATNGN010000045.1, read as the reverse complement.
CGCTACACGCTCTTCGCCGAAGGCTGCCGCGGGTCGCTGTCACAGGAGTTGATGCGCCGCTTTTCGCTGCGCGAGGGAGTCGATCCGCAGAAATACGGCATCGGCATCAAGGAACTCTGGGAAGTCGCGCCTTCGCAACATTGTCCGGGGCTCGTCGTCCATACGCTCGGCTACCCGCTGGACGACGACACCGGCGGTGGCTCGTTCGTCTATCACTTCGGCGCCAACCTCGTTGCCGTCGGCTTCGTCGTGCATCTCGATTACGCGAATCCGCATCTGTCGCCGTACGACGAATTCCAGCGCTTCAAGCTGCATCCGTCGATCAGGCCGACGTTCGAGGGCGGCAAGCGCATCATGTACGGCGCGCGCGCGATCAACGAAGGCGGCCTGCAGTCGGTGCCGCGGCTCACGTTTCCCGGCGGCGCGCTCGTTGGCTGCGCCGCGGGATTCGTCAATCTGCCGCGCATCAAGGGCTCGCACAATGCGATGAAGACCGGCATGCTCGCGGCGGAAGCGGCATTCGCCGCGATCGGCGAATCGCGCGCACACGACGTGCTCGCGACGTACGAATCGGCGTGGCGCAATTCGTGGGTCTACGCGGACCTTTACAAGGTGCGCAACGTGAAGCCGGGGCTGCGCTTCGGCACGCTGGCGGGCACGATCCACGGCGGCGTCCACATGTGGCTGAACGACCTCGGCGCCGGTGCACTGGTGCCGTGGACGATGCGGCATCGCCACGCCGATTGCGAGACGCTGCGCCCCGCGTCCGAGATGGCGCCGATCGCCTATCCGCGATACGACGGCATCGTCACGTTCGACAAGATGTCGTCGGTCTACCTGTCGAACACCCATCACGACGAAGACCAGCCGATCCATCTGCAACTGCGCGATCCGTCGCTTCCGGTCGACGTCAATCTACCCGTCTACGACGGTCCCGAGCAGCGCTATTGCCCCGCGGGCGTTTATGAATTCGTCGCGGCCGGCGACGGCCTGAAACGGCTGCAGATCAACGCGCAGAACTGCGTCCACTGCAAGACCTGCGACATCAAGGATCCGCGACAGAACATCCACTGGGTACCGCCCCAAGGTGGCGGCGGACCGGATTATCGCGGGATGTGAATCGCGACGCTTGCAAAAAAACGCGGCCCCGAAGGGCCGCGCCATCTCTTGCATTGCGACGCGCCGACTACATCCGCGGCTCGCCGTACTGGTCGACGGTGACCGTCGATCCCGGCGGCGACGACATCTGGATCCGATGCTGCTCGCCGCGGAACGAGTACGTCACGTCCCAGTAGTCCGGATGATCGTATCGGCCGACGTTGCGGCAGTGCTCGACGGCGCCACCGCCGCCGTTGTCGGTGCCGATGTTCGACCCGAGGGCGCCACCCGCAATCGCGCCACCTGCCGTCGCCGCGGCGCGACCGGAGCCGTGACCGAACTGATTGCCGATCAAACCGCCGATGACGGCGCCGGCCACCGCGCCCGGCACGTTCGTATCGCCACGGTACTCGTCACGCTCGACCCAGCAGCGCTGCTCGGGCGGACCGACGACCGCGCGCACCGAGGTCACAGGCGCCTGATAGAGCGGCTCGCTGCCTTGTGCCATGTCGTTGCCTTGCGCCACGTATGCGCGATCATTGCGATCGTTGCGATCGTTGTAGCCGTAGCGACCCTGGACGGGCCGCAGCGACGAGATCTCGTTCGAAAGGCCCATCCGCTCGAGTGACGGGTACTCGCCGGGGCGCAGGATCACGCAGCGCCCGTTGAAGTACGCGTCCTCGCAAACCTGCCAGTCACCGCCATTGACGACGACCGAGCTCGCCCGGTCGTTGAAGCCGAGCCGGTCGAGGTTACGTACGGTTCCGTTCGCCGTGAACTGCTGGCCGTGGAAGTCATCGTGCGAATACAACGTCACCTGCGCCGCTGCCGACGTCGCTGCGACGAGCCCGGCGACACCGACCGCTGCCTTCAGAGAGATGCCCATACGTCCTCCGATGCTTGATTTGCCACGCATCCGATCGTAGGGCATGAGCGTCGCCGATGCTGTCGGCGACATTTCGGGGAAGCTGTAAGACGGACGCTCAAAGCGCCTGGAAAGCCGGTCCCCTCGCGAGCCACGCCGCGCCGCGCACGCCACTTGAATCACCGTGCACATGCCGCGCGAGCCGCGTATCGACGCGCTCGCTGAAGACCCAGCGCGTCCATAAACGCGGCACCGACTCGTACCAGCGTTCGACATTCGACAGTCCGCCACCGAGCACGATCACGTCGGGATCGACGATGTTGACGACGTGCGCAAGTGCGCGCGCAAGACGCTCCTCGTATCGCGCCATCGTCGCTTCGCACGCCGCATCGCCGGCAAGCGCACCCTCGACGATTGCCTGCGTCGTCGCCGCAGCGCCGCCATGCAGCAAATGGTCGCGCAGCATGCCGGGGCCGGACAAATACGTTTCGACGCAACCCGAGCGGCCGCAGAAGCAGCCGCTGCCGGGCATTTCGTCTTCGCGCGGCCAGGGCAGCGGATTGTGGCCCCATTCGCCGGCGATTCCGTTGACGCCTTCGAGCACATGCCCGTTGATCACGATACCGCCGCCGACACCCGTGCCGAGGATCACGCCGAAGACAACGTCGGCGCCGCGTCCCGCGCCGTCGTTCGCTTCCGACAACGCGAAGCAATTCGCGTCGTTCGCCATCGCGATCGGCCGCGCGAGGCGTGCTTCGAGGTCGCGCTTGACGGGCCTGCCGTTCATGCACACCGAATTCGAGCCGCGCAGCAACGCGGTCGCGCGCGACATCGAGCCCGGCGTTCCGACACCGACTCGCGCGTTGCCCGCTGCGATGCCGCACGCGTCCTCGGCCTCGCGCACGAGGCGCGCAACGAGATCGAGAATGCCGTCGTAGTCGCCGCGCGGCGTCGGCTCGCGCCGGCGCAGCCGTACGGCTCCGTCGTCGTCGAGCACGATGACTTCGGTTTTCGTGCCGCCGAGATCCACACCGATGCGCATCCGGGCTGCCTCAGCGAATTGACGGCGCGTGCCGCATCGGCAATAGTACCGGGTGACGGTATGTTCCTCCCTGCGGCGCGCCGTTGCCGCCCCGCCACCAGGAATCCACCCGCCAATGACCTCTCCTCTCGACGCGCGCCTCGAATTCGCTGCGACGCTGGCGCGCGAAGCGGGCGCGCTCGCGCTTCGCTATTTCAATCGCGAGCTCGCCTATTCGCCGGAGTCGAAAGGCGATCCGCAGGACTGGGTGAGCGTTGCCGACCGGTCGGTCGAAGCGCTCTGCCGCACGCGGCTCGCCGAAGCGTTCTCGGGCGACACGATGCTCGGCGAGGAAGGCGGCGGTACGATCGGCGAGCGCACGTGGGTCGTCGATCCGATCGACGGCACGCTGAACTTCGTCCATGGCATCCGGTACTGGTGCGTGTCGATCGCGTTCGTCGAGAACGGCATGCGCAAGGTCGGCGCAATCTACGATCCGCCGCACGACGAGCTGTTCCTCGCTTCCGCCGGACGCGGCGCCAGTGCGAACGGCCTTCCGATCCGCGCGTCGAGTTGCGCATCGCTCGACCGTGCGCTTCTCGCGCACGGCTACGTGTATCGGCACGACCTGAATGCGCACCTTCGGCTGCGGCGGCGCCTGCTCGAAAGCGGTGCCGAAGTGAAGGACCATGGCGCGGGCGCGCTGATGCTCGCGCACGTCGCGGCCGGACGCTTCGACGCTTATCTGGAGCCGCACATGCATCCGTGGGACGCGACGGCGGGACTGCTGCTGGTCGAGGAGGCGGGTGGTCGCGTGCTGCCCTATCCGGGCGGGAACGGGTTGCGCGCAGGCGGCGCCGTGCTCGCGAGCGCTATGCCGCTCTACGAGCGACTGCAGGCGATGACCGGCTGGTGAGGTCAGCGGAGCTGCAGCTTTCCGCTGTACCAGAATTCCTGCAGATTCAGGAGATCGCGCCGTACCGCTGACGGAAATCCGGCGCGGCCACCGCGCCGATCGCCGAGCAGTTCCTCGAACAGCCCTGGCGCATGCTGGTGATCGTTCCATTGCGAAACGATTACGTTCACGATCCGCGGAAACTGGCTGGCCAGCGCGCAGGGCGCGACTTCGGGAGGCAATGCGTCGAACCACTTTTCGCTTTGCGGCAGCAGATAGTCGGCGGGCCGGGCCTTGCGGACCTTCGTCCAGTCGGTGTCCGCCCGCAGCGCCTTCGTCGGCGTTTCGATCGCCCGCGGCCGGGTGACCGGCTGCACGACGTCGTTCAGATCGTTCCACCCTCGCCTTCCGCCATAGATTGACACGTCGTCTTCTCCGAGCGCCTGCGTTGTTGGGGACCGGCGTACCGCGCCGCGACCCGAAGAATGCCACGGCTTTGCCGATCCATTCAAGTCATGGCAGCGAGCAGAAGACGGTGCCTTCGATGATCCAGCCCTCGGTCAGCATCTCGGCGATTTCGCTGTGGCTCGTCAGGTAGCGGTGGTTCGCCTGCCCGCCCTTGCCGTTGTTATACATGCGTACTACAGGGATGCGGTCGGCCGGGCAGTTTCCCGCACTGTCGGGGGCGTCGACGCGGAAGACGAGGCCCTCGAAGATCCACAGCGGGTTGTGCTTCACGTCGGCGCATTCGTTCGGCAGGATCGTGTAGAAGTGCGAGTTCGGGCCGACGCCCGGGACGCCGAAAAACCGGCAGGCCGCGACGCCCGCCGATGCGGTCGGCGCGTCGACGTTGAAGGCGTAGTCGGTGCGCTGCCAGCCGGGAATCTGCTGGCCGGCATCGAGGATGGCGACTTCGGTCGGATCCGATGTAATGAAGTAGTGGTCGAGGGCTGCGTTGTAGTACTCGATCGCCGTCTGCTCGCCGGGCGAAGGCGGCAACGGCGCAGCGCGATCGAGCAGCAGCATGTCGTCACCGCCCCCCGCGACGCTCGTCATCCGTGCGCTGGTCGCGCGCGCAAGCGGGTCGTCCTGCACGTATGCGTCGAGGAACGTGAGCGACCACGTGAAGATGTCGGGCGTCGACGGTACGTCGAACGTGTGCGACACGCCCTGGAGCACGACGAGCTGGCGCGCGCCGGTGAGCTGCGTCATGCCGACAGCGGTGACGGGCGCGGGTGCCGTCACGTCGGCGCCGCCTGCGATTGCGAGATACGGCATCGACACGTCGGACAGACCCTGCTCGTCGCGTCCGAACGCGGGCAGGATCACCTGGCCGAAATAGGGCACGTAGCCCACAGCGGCCTTGAGCCGGGTGTCGTTCATCACGGTTGTCGACGACAATCCCACCGACACGGTGAGCCGCGCACCCCGCATCAGCAGCAGCGACTCGCCCCCGAGACTTGCACCGAAGCCGCCGATCTCGTTCGTGTCGATGCGGGCGGCGAAATCCGGATCGGCAAGCACCGCGTCGAGCGACGCGCGAAGCGCGTGCGGGCGAATCGACTGCAGCGCCGTGTAATTGGAGAAATGCAACAACGCGTTGGCGACATCGTTGAGTGTCTCGAGCCGGATGTCGCTGATGCGCGCGTCGGCGTGAAACGGCGCGACGACGACGTAACCGTGGCTCGCGAAGAGCGTCACAGCATCGATGTAATCGCCGGAGAGCGGACTGCCGCCGAGACCGGTCGAGAACAGCAGCGCGGGAAAACGCGCGCGATCGGCGGCGAGGATCGGCGCATCGCCATCGCGCTGCATGTGCGGCACGCTCTGCCCGTTGGGCAGCAGGTAATCTGGTCGCGGGTTGGTGGTCGTGGTCGGATAGCAGACGAGCGTTGCGAACGTCAGCGTCTGGTTGCGAAAATCGCCGTACAGCTCGCCGTCGCCGGGAAGCGTGACGTTCACGACGAACGCATCCGCAGGATCGACGAGAAGATCGGTGATGTAGCCCGATCCGCCGCCACCGCGTCCTTCCCAGTAGGCCATCGCGTCGCTGCCCGGCGCGATCCGCGAAAAATCCTGCTCGACGTTGCTGCACGCCACCGGATAGGGGCCGGGACCGATCGGCGGCACGGTCGCGAGCGCATCCTTGTACGCCTGTGCATGCGCGACGGCGCAAACGGCAAGTGCCGCGATGACGGCGGCGAGGAAACGACGAACGGGGACCATGCGGGAACCTCGGAAGCAATCGCGTGCGCGTACAGCGATGGACGTGCGAGCATACATCGTCGCGGCGTCCCGCACTTCGCTTTGCGCCACGTCGCGTTTATACACGCGCTTATTCACGCATGAAGATCGCGACCTACAACGTCAACGGCGTCAATGGGCGGCTGCCGCGGCTCGTAGAATGGCTCGATGGGACGCAGCCCGACGTCGTCTGCCTGCAGGAGATCAAGACCGACGATACGAAGTTTCCGGCGAACGCGATCGGCGATGCCGGCTACAACGCGATCTGGCATGGCCAGCGCGCGCATCACGGCGTGGCGATTCTTGCGAAAGGCCAGGTGCCGCACGAGATTCGACGCGGGCTTCCTGGCGATCCGACGGATCGCGAGGCGCGCTATCTCGAGGCCGACGTCGACGGCGTCGTCGTCGCATCGGTCTATCTGCCGAATGGCAATCCACAGCCGGGACCGCGCTTCGCCTATAAGCTCGCCTGGTTCGAGCGGCTGATCGCGCACGCTGCGCGGTTGCAGAAGTCGCGCGCACCGGCGGTGCTCGCCGGCGACTTCAACGTCGTCCCGACGGACGCCGACATCTACAACGCCCATGCCTGGCGCGACGACGCGGTGATGCAGCCCGAAAGCCGCGAGGCATGGCAGCGTCTGCTGGCGCAAGGATGGACCGATGCGACCCGTGCGCTCCGCCCACGCGAGCGCATTTACACGTACTGGGTCAATGCGTTCGCGTTCCGGCGCAACGCCGGATTCCGGATGGACTTCCTGTTGTTGAACGGCATGCTCGCGCAGCGCCTGCAAGCGACCGGCGTCGATGCCGAGTTTCGCGGGCGCGAGCGACCGAGCGATCACGCCGCCGTGTGGATTACCGTGTCCTAGAACTGATCGGCGCCAAGCGCTAGTGCGGCATCGCTTCCGGTCACGGCCGATTGCGCGTACGCGTCGGCGAGGGGTAGCAGGTTCTCGGCGTAGTAACGGGCGGTCGCGATCTTCGCGCGCAGGAACGACGCATCGCCGTTACCCTGCGCGAGCTTGTCGACCGCGACGCTCGCCGCGCGCGCCATCTGCCAGCCGCCGGCCACGATCCCCCACAGCTTCAAATAGGGAACCGAGCCGGCATAGGCGATCCGCGCATTGACGCCGCTCGTCGTGACCATCCAGTCGATTGCGTTCTGCAGCGCCGCGGTGGCCGCGGCAAGCCGCAGTCCGATGGCGTTCAGCGCTGGATCGACGTGCGATGCGAGATGCGCCGCGACCTTGTCGATTTGCGCGGCAACGCTGCGCGCCGTCGCGCCGGCGTCGCGCGCGGTCTTGCGTCCGACGAGGTCGTTCGCCTGAATGCCGGTCGTGCCCTCGTAGATCGTGATGATGCGCGCATCGCGGTAGTGCTGCGCGGCGCCCGTCTCCTCGATGAACCCCATCCCGCCATGCACTTGCACGCCGAGGTAGGTGACCTCCTGCGCGGTTTCCGTGCACCAGCCCTTGACGATCGGAATCATCAGGTCGACGAACGCCTGCTGCCGCGCGCGCGGCGCCAACTCGACTCCGTGACGCGCGTTGTCCATCGCGGCGGCGGTCACGTAGCCGAGTGCGCGCATCGCCTCGGTATACGCGCGCATCGTCATCAGCATACGGCGGATATCGGGATGCTCGATGATCGCCGCGGGCTTGGCAGTCTTGTCGCTGCCGACCGGACGGCCCTGAACGCGCTCGCGTGCGTAGCTCACCGCACGCTGGTATGCGCGCTCGGACAAACCGACGCCTTCCATCCCCACCGAGAAGCGTGCCTGGTTCATCATAATGAACATGTACTCGAGGCCGCGATTCTCTTCGCCGACGAGATAACCGATCGCACCGCCGTGATCGCCGTACGCGAGCACCGCGGTCGGGCTCGCATGAATGCCGAGCTTGTGCTCGAGCGAGACGCAATGCACGTCGTTGCGCTTGCCGAGCGAGCCGTCGGCACCGACCAGGAACTTCGGCACCAGGAAGAGCGAGATGCCTTTCACGCCTTCCGGCGCGTTCGGCGTCCGCGCGAGCACGAGATGGATGATATTGCTCGCGAAATCGTGCTCGCCGTAAGTGATGAAGATCTTCTGCCCGAAGAGCCGGTACGTGCCGTCGGACTGCGGCTCGGCACGCGTGCGCACCGCGGCGAGATCGGAGCCGGCTTGCGGCTCGGTCAGGTTCATCGTGCCGGTCCACTCGCCCGACACCATGTGCGGCAGATACCGCGCCTTCTGTTGGTCGGTGCCGACGAGCTCGATCGCATCGATCGCACCTTGCGTAAGCAGCGGGCACAGGTCGAACGCCATGTTGGCGGCGTGCCACATTTCCTCGATCGCGGCGGCGACGAGTTGCGGCAGATGCTGCCCTCCGTATTCGCCCGGCTTGTTGACGCCGTTCCAGCCGCCTTCGATGAACTGTCGGTACGCCGCCTTGAAGCCTTCGGGCGTTTTCACGCTTCCGTCGGGAAGAAGCTTCGACCCTTCCCTGTCGCCTGTCGCATTGAGCGGGTCGAGAACTTCGGTGGCAAACCGGCTCGCCTCCTCGAGGACGACGCCGACGGTATCGGGCGTCGCGTCCTCGAACCCGGGGAGCGTTGCCACCTGCGCAAGACCGGCGAGCTCGTTCATCACGAACTCCATGTCGGCAAGCGGGGCGTGATAGGTGCTCATCAGCGGTCGGTCAAGCCGTGGAAGGCGATAGCGTAACCGATCGAACGCCTGCCGGCGTTGCGGCGCGGGGAAGCGTGCAAAAGCGTTGCATTCGCGGCGGCCGCCGTGCGAAACGGCCTGCGCGCTTCAGCGGGGCGTTATTAGCCGCGCTGTGGCGGTTGGAAGTTCCGCGTGGAGCCCGCCGCCGCCGTGCATTCGGCATGCGGCGGGGTATCACCTTCACTCACTGCTGTGAAGTCCGATCGTTGGGCTTGTTCGTGCCGCCCCACGGATCGTCGGGCCCCGACGGCCACGGTGCCGCGGAGCGCGAGCCGCTGTGGTCACCGCGCCATTGATCATTGTCGCCGCGTCGATACTGGTTGTCGCGTCGCCAGTTGTTATTGCGGCCGTAGTCGCGATCGTGGTCGCGATACGTGAAGCCGAATCCGATCGACGGCGCCACGTAGCCCGAAGGCCCGTAGTCGTAGTAATACGGCCCGTCGTCATATGCGTACGGGCCATTGTCGTAGCCGTAGTCGTAGCCGTAGCTATATCCGTTGTACGGTTGAGCGTACCCGTAGTCGTAGGTTGCGCAACCGGCGAGCGCGACACCGGCGGCGACGGCGGCAAGCGCGGATCTGACGAGTGATTTCATATGCTTCTCCTCGAGCTGGGCGTATCGGAAGTGTGGCCGATGCAAGCGAGGCGGATGCTGTTCCGTTCCCGTGCAGCGTCCCCATGCGTGCGTCGGTATATATGCAGGGCGAAACCCCGTCGTGACCACGTTCGGCGCGCTGATTGGTCTGTCGGCCGACGGCCGACATGGAGAGCAAATGTGGAGCGGGCAAAGACGCACGACCGCTCGCGCCGCTCGACATGGCGAGCGCGACCACTCCAATCCGGCGAGGACCGTGCTAAGAACCGAGCTCGCGCGTGAGTTCGGGGACCAGTTGAAACAGGTCGCCCACGAGGCCGTAATCGGCGATTTGAAAAATCGGCGCCTCGGAATCCTTGTTGATCGCAACGATCACCTTGCTGTCCTTCATTCCCGCGAGATGCTGGATGGCCCCGGAGATCCCGACCGCGACATACAGATCGGGCGCGACGATCTTCCCCGTTTGCCCGACCTGATAATCGTTCGGCACGTAACCCGCATCGACGGCAGCCCGCGATGCACCAATCGCTGCGTGCAGCTTGTCGGCGAGGGCTTCGAGCAGCTTGAAGTTTTCGCCGCTTGCCATGCCGCGTCCGCCGGAAACGACGACGCGCGCACTCGTGAGTTCCGGCCGCTCGGACTTCGTGAGCGCCTGTGCTACCACTTTCGCGGTCGTTACCTCCGGCGCCGCCGAGATCGTTTCGACCAATGCGCTGCCGCCGGTCGTCGGCGCTGCATCGAACGCCGTCGTGCGAACGGTGATGGCCTTGATCGAATCGCTCGAGCGCACCGTCGCGAACGCGTTGCCCGCGTAGATTGGCCGCACGAACGTGTCGGCGGATTCGATCGCCGTTATGTCGGAGATCTGGGCGACATCGAGCGTCGCCGCAACGCGTGGCATCACGTTCTTGCCGAAGCTCGTCGCAGCGCAAACGACATGCGTATAGTCGCCGCGCTTCAGTGCGTCGAGCGCAGTGGCTGCCAGATTCTCGGCAGTTGGTTTCGCGAGATATGACGCCTCGGCGCGCAAGACTCTGGTCACGCCCGGCACGGCTGCGGCAGCGTTGGCCACGGATTCGACCGCGTCACCTGCGACGAGAACGTCGATGTCGCCCCGCAGCTCCGTAGCGGCGGTGATCGCATGAAGCGTAGCCGCGTTCAGCGACGCGTTGTCGTGCTCGGCGAGTACCAATACAGCCATTCGATTCCTTCCGATGTCCGTCGCGCGGCTATGGCAGCACTTTCGCTTCGTTGCGCAATTTGGCGACGAGTTCCTTCACGTCCGCGACGCGGCCACCGCCTTTGCGCGGGGGCGGCTCGGTGACCTTCAGCGTCGCAAGACGCGGCGCAACGTCAACACCGAGCCCCTCCGGGGTCAGTGTTTCGAGCGGTTTCTTCTTCGCCTTCATGATGTTCGGCAGTGTCGCGTAACGCGGCTCGTTCAGACGCAGATCGGTAGTGACGACTGCGGGCAACGTCACTTCAATGGTCTCGAGACCGCCGTCCACCTCGCGGGTCACCTTCCCTTTGCCTTCGGTGATTTCCACTTTCGATGCAAAAGTCGCCTGGGGCCACTCGAGCAGCGCCGCAACCATTTGGCCGGTCTGGTTCGCATCGTCGTCGATCGCCTGTTTTCCGAGGATGACGAGTTGCGGCGTCTCCCGCTTCACAACAGCGGTCAGGAGCTTCGCGACAGCGAGGGGCTGTAATTCAGCGTCGGTCTGGACCAGAATCGCGCGGTCGGCGCCGAGCGCAAGCGCGGTGCGAAGCGTTTCCTGACTCGCGGCCGTCCCGCAGGACACACAAACGATTTCGGTGGCGATGCCCTTTTCCTTCAGGCGGATTGCCTCCTCGACGGCGATCTCGTCGAAGGGGTTCATGGACATCTTCACGTTCGCCGTGTCGACGCCGCTGCCGTCGACCTTGACGCGGACCTTGACATTGAAATCGACGACGCGCTTGACGGATACGAGGATTTTCACGA
>DATNGN010000044.1:0-6444 GCA_035605875.1 Casimicrobiaceae bacterium | reverse complement strand
CACTACGGGACACGTTCCGATGCATTACTCACCCGTTCGCCACTGAATGGAGAGTTGCCCCTCCACCCCGTTCGACTTGCATGTGTAAAGCATGCCGCCAGCGTTCAATCTGAGCCAGGATCAAACTCTTCAGTTCGATCTTTACAAACTCAAAACTCACTTGACTCGCCGTCTGCGCCCCTTGACGAGAGCGCGACGGCTCACGATCGGCAGCCAATTTGGGTAAATCCGCCACCAACCGCACTAGCGTCGTGTGAGCACGAAGCTTTGGCTGCACCCCAGGACACCGCGCGCACGACCGAAACCGCACCCGCGAGCACCCAGGCGCACCGCCTCAGTACCCACACCTATCGATTGCTGATTGTTAAAGAGCGATTCCGCTACGTGAGGTCGCTTTCGTTTGCTTCAAGCGACCGACTCCCTTGTCATGCGATCGCGCGGGGAGAAATGTGTGCAGCGGAGAAAAAAGATTATACGACTTCCGCCTACGAAGTGCAAGCACGAAGCCGCCAAAATCGGCGCCGGCTGCACCCCTTTTCGCTCCGAACCAGCGGAGCGGCGACTGTCTGCAAATGGCGACGAATGCGCGCTTTTCAAGTGCCGTGCGATGACGCCGCCGCACACGCCCGTCGATACGCGTCACGGCGTCGGTGCAGCGCCCTTCGGCGCGCGCCGTCGCGGCCGTCGCCGGTCTTCGTCGGCCGTATGGGCCGGCCGCGGATATTTCCACTTGTTGTGCACCCAGAGCCAATCGGCCGGATTGGCGTGGATCTCCGCCTCGAGACAGCGTGCGTAGCGCTCCACCACCTGCAGATCGTCGTCGCCGTCGTACGGCGGCTCCACGAGCACGTGCAGGCGCACCGTGTAGTGACCCTTGCGAACGCGCCGCATCGCGACGTACACGACGGGCGCCTCGAGAAAGCGCGCGATCTTGTCCGCGCCGGTGAAGAACGCCGTGTCCTGATTGAGGAAGCGCGTCCAGTGCTTGTCCATGTTCTTCGGCGGCGTCTGGTCCGCGACCATCGCATACGCGCGCGCCTCGCCGGCTCGGCGCATCAGTTCGAACAGGAACGACTGGATCGGGATCGGCTTGCCGCCGAATCGGCTTCGCGTCTCCCGAATGAACGCGTCGAGGCTCGGCACGCGAAGCGGCTTGTACACGGCGTCGATCGGGATGCCGAACTGCGCGCCCGCCGCGGGCAGCAGCCACTCCCAGTTGCAGACGTGCGCCGTCAACAGAACGACCGGGCGCCGCTCGCGAGCGAAGCGCTCGACCAGATCGCGGTTCTCGATCGCGACGCGCTTCGCGAGTTGGTCCGCGCTCGCGCCGTAGCCCCAGAACGTCTCGGCGAGCGTCTCGCCCAGATTGACGAACGACTGCCGCAACAGCACCGCGCGCTCCTCGTCCGACTTCTCGGGAAACGCATTGGCAAGGTTCCGCGCGGCGAGGTCGCGATGCCAGCGCAGCACGTGGAACGCGATGAAGTACGCGAAATGGCCGAGTGCGTAAAGCACCGGCAGCGGCAGTCGCGTGAGAAACTTGAGGACGTGACGCATGGAATGAACACGCCCGCATGGGAGCGGGCGCGCGGCGCGTGAGCTTAGACGAGAACCGCGCGGGCGGCAACGTTGCCTGGCCGCGCATCGAGTCGTTGCCTTCGCCTGCGGCCGCCGCGCACGTCTGGTGGTGTCCGCTTCGCGCGACGCCCGCGGAGGCTCGCGCGTGGGATGCGGTTCTCTCGCCGGCGGAGCAAACGCGTGCAACGCGCTTCGGGACACGGCTTCTGCGCACGCGCTACGTGATCGGCCGCACCGCGCTGCGGCGCGTGCTTGCCAACGTGCTCGGCCTGCAGCCCGCGCAGGTGCCGATCATTCGCGGCGCACGCGGTCGTCCCGGCCTCGCCGGCGACCCGCGCATCGATTTCAATGTCTCGCACACCGGCGACGTCGCGCTGATCGGGGTCACGGATGGCGGGCGCGTCGGCGTCGACGTCGAGCGCGCCGATCGAATGATCAACGTCGACGGCATCTCGCGCAAGTTCCTCACCGACAACGAGCGCGCGCTGCTCGCGCCAATGGACGCCGATGCGGCGCGGCGAACCGTTCTTACGCTATGGACGTGCAAGGAAGCAATGAGCAAGGCGACCGGCGACGGGCTTTCCGCGCCGTTCGCCCGCATCGACGTCGACCTGCACGAAGGACGGGCGCTCCGCGACGGCCCCGGACCGTATGCGCCGCACGACTGGTCGCTGCACGCGGTGCAGGTCCCCGACGGTCACATCGCGACCCTCGCGCTGTGGCGCCGCTGAGACGTTAGTCGCGCCGATCCCGCGCCCGCGCGAGCATGGCTTCCGCGCGGACGAGCACCGGCCGATCGATCATCCTGCCGTCGAGCAGCACTGCATTGCCGCTCGAGCCCGCGAACGCGCCGATGACGCGCTGCGCCCACGCGACGTCGTCGGCCGATGGCGAGAAGCAGCGATTGACCGTATCGACCTGCTTCGGATGGATGCAGAGCTTCCCGCCGAAACCGAGTTGCCGCGCGCGCTGGCAGTCGCGGCGCAAAAGCTCCGCGTCGTCGACCGATTGCGTGATGCCGTCGATCGGCGCATCGACGCCCGCCACGCGCGACGCGAGCACCAGCCGCGAGCGCGCGTAAAGCAGATCGTCGTCGCTCGTGTCCAGGTCCGACTGGTAGTCAAGGGCCCCGAACAGGAGCGCGCGCACGTTCGGCGCTCGCGCAACGGACAGCGCGTCCCAGATGCCGCGCGCCGTCTCGACGAGCGCCAGCACGGGCCGCGCACCACAGATCGTCGCGATCCGGGCGATGTCCTCCGCCCGCTCGGCCTTCGGCAGGACGACGGCGGAAACAGCCTCGTTGGCGCACGCGCGAAGGTCGTCTTCGAACCACTCGCTGTCCGCGGCATTGATCCTGACGACGACCGGCTGCGCGGGCGACAACCAGGCAACGAGCGATTCGCGCGCCGCCCGCTTCTCCGACGGCGCGACAGCGTCTTCGAGGTCGACGATCACCGCGTCCGCGCGCGTTGCGCAGGCCTTGGCATAGCGGTCGGGCCGGTTGCCGGGAACGAACAGATAGGAGCGTCGCATTCGATTCGCGGCGTCCGAAGCGGTGGAGCGCGCGCTCGTTGACGATATCATGACTGCCCGTCACCGACCGCCGCGGCACCATGCCAGAACGACGTACGCAGATCGCGATCATCGGCGCGGGTCCATCGGGTCTGCTGCTCGGGCAGCTCCTGCACAACGCCGGGATCGACAACGTGATCCTCGAACGCCGCAGCGCCGATTACGTGCTCGCGCGCGTGCGAGCCGGCGTTCTCGAGCAGACGACGGCCGACCTGCTCGACGAAGCGGGCGTCGGTGCGCGGATGCGCCGCGAAGGGCTGCCGCACGGCGGCATCGAGCTGTCGTTCGCCGGCGCGCGTCATCGGATCGACTTTCGCGCGCTGACCGGCAAGCAGGTCGTGATCTACGGGCAGACCGAGATCACGCACGACCTGATGGATGCGCGACGTGCGTTCGGCGGCACGTCGATCTACGAAGCGTCCGACGTCGCGCTGCACGATTTCGACACCGATACGCCGAGCGTCACGTGGCGCAAGGACGGCGTCGAGCATCGGCTCGCGTGTGACTTCATCGCCGGCTGCGACGGCTATCACGGCGTGAGCCGCGCGAGCGTGCCCGCATCGAGCATCGCGACCTACGAGCGCGTCTACCCGTTCGGCTGGCTCGGCATCCTCGCCGACACGCCGCCCGTCTCGCACGAGCTCATCTATTCGAACCACGAGCGCGGCTTCGCGCTCTGCTCGATGCGCTCGCCTTCGCGGACGCGCTACTACATCCAGTGCTCGGCGGACGACAGCGTCGACGCATGGAGCGACGACGCGTTCTGGGACGAGCTTCGCCGCCGCCTCGATCCGCAAGCCGCGCAGTCGATGATTACCGGGCCGTCGATCGAAAAGAGCATCGCGCCGCTGCGCAGCTTCGTCGCCGAGCCGATGCGCTTCGGGCGCCTCTTCCTCGCCGGCGACGCCGGCCACATCGTGCCGCCGACCGGCGCGAAGGGCCTCAATCTCGCCGCCGCCGACGTTCGCTTCCTTGGCCATGCACTGATCGAGGCGCTGCTCGAGCGCAGCGACGCCGGCATCGATCACTACTCGCCAATGTGCCTGCGCCGCATCTGGAAGGCAGAGCGCTTTTCATGGTGGTTCACCTCGCTCACCCACCGCTTTCCGGACACCGGCGCGATCGGCCGCAAGCTGCAGCGTGCCGAGCTCGAGTATCTGGTGGGGTCCAGGGCGGCGGCCACGGCGCTCGCCGAGAACTACGTCGGACTGCCGTTCGAAGTCGAGGCGGCTTCGCATCCGTCGCCGCGTGCGCGCCGCCCCGTGCGTGGATAATGCGTCGCTTCGGACGGCACGGGCGAACGGCGCGCGCTCGAACGTCACCGCGCAGCACATCGACGCGTCAGGAGAACGACATGAGCATCGGCAGCAGGAGGACCTTCATCCGCGTATTGACCGGGCTGGCGCTGGGCGCGCTCGCGACCGGCGCCGCCCTCGCGCAGCAGGCGACCTCGACGTGGGAGCAGATCAAGCAGAAGGGCGAGTTGCGCATCGGCGTGACGCCCGGTGAGCCCTGGTTCTACAAGGATCCGGCAAGCGGCGCATGGAGCGGCATCGGCTACGCGATGGGACAGCAGGTCGCGAAGGACCTGGGCGTGAAGCTCGTCCCGGTCGAAACGACGTGGGGCAACGCCGTCGCTGCCATCCAGGCGAACCAGATCGACGTGATGTTCGTGCTGGATCCGACCGACGAGCGCAAGAAGGCGATCGATTTTCCCGACGCGCCGTTCTTCTGGTACGCCGAGGGCGTGCTGGTGCGCGACGGGCTCCCGTCCCGCAACTGGGCCGATCTCGACAAGAAGGACGTCAAGCTCGCGGTGACGCTCGGCACCGCGCCCGATCGCGACGTCACGAAGCGGCTTTCCAACGCGCAGATCGATCGCTTCCAGAACATGGACGAAGCGATCGCGTCGTTCTATTCCGGACGGGTCGACGGCGCCGCGTTCTATCACCCGGCGCTCGTCATGCAGCAGGCGCGCGTCAAGAAGGGCGAGGTCGTGATCCCGCAGCCCGTCGTCGCGCTCGCCACGAGCGCCGGCATACGCCGCGAGGATGACAAGCGCTTCCGCGACTTCCTGAGCAAGGAATTCGACAAGTACTACAAGGACGGCACGACGCAGAAGTTCTACGAGCAGTTCCTCGTGTCGCGGCACATCGACCCGAAGAAGGCACCGCCGATCATCAAGGAGCAGTGGAAGTAGGCATGCACGGCGACGCGGCGCCTGCCTGACGGGCGCTGCGTTGCCATCGCGATCGCGCGCGGTCGCCGACGATGCGCTACCACTGGGATTTCAACGCCGTCTTCAGCCACTTCGACATGCTCGTCGTCGGGCTGATCGGCACGGTGAAGCTCGCTGCCGTTTCGATCGCGTTCGGCGTCGTCGTCGGCTTCGTCGTCGCGCTGATGCGCATGTCGCCGCGGCCGATCCTGCGTACGCCGGCGGCGGCCTTCGTCGAGTTCTACCGCAACACGCCGCCGATCGTTCACTTCTTCTGGTATTTCTATGCGCTGCCGATCCTGATAGGGGTCTCGCTCGAGCCCTTCGTCGCGGCGGTGCTCGCGCTGTCGACGCAATCGGGTGCGTTCTACGCCGAAGTCTTTCGCGGTGGCATCGTGTCGATCGAGCGTGGCCAGTGGGAGGGCGCGAAGGCCCTCGGCATGAACTATCGAACGGCACTGCGCCGCGTCATCCTGCCGCAGGCGTTGCGGCGCATGGTCGCGCCGTTCGTCGAGCGCTCGTTCGAGCTCACGAAGACGACGGCGCTCGCATCGTCGCTCGCGTACGCCGAGCTTCTTTACCAGGCGATGCAGGTGAACAGCATCACCTTTCGCCCGATGGAGGTCTACACGACGATCGCCGTCATGTACTTCGTCGTGCTGTTCGCCGCGAGCAACGCGATGCGCGTCGTCGAATACCGTCTCGCTCGCGTCGGCTGACCGGTGAAATACACGTGGGACTTCGCCGTCGTCGCGGACAATTTCCCGCTGCTGTTGCGCGGACTCGTCGTGACGATCGAGCTTTGGGCGATCGCGTTCGCCATCGGCCTTTCGCTCGGCTTAGCCGTGAGCCTCGCACGGCTCTCCGGTCGTGCGTGGGTGAACGGTTCGGCGATCGCGTTCGTCGAAGTCTTCCGCAATACGCCGGTGCTCGTTCAGCTGATCTGGTTCTACTACGCGTTTCCGATCGTGCTCGGGCAGCAGCTTTCGCCGTTCACCGCAGCGGCGCTCGCGCTCGTCCTCAATACGTCGGCGTACTGCGCGGAAATCTTCCGTGGCGGCATCGTCTCGATCGCC
>DATNGN010000043.1:0-9061 GCA_035605875.1 Casimicrobiaceae bacterium | reverse complement strand
CGGGGGCAGCGCAGCGGCGGAAGCCGCAAGCGTGGGGGGACGTACCGCTGCATCGGTCGACGCCGAGAATCCCTGGCTAGGGCTCGCGTCATTCACCGAGGCGACGCGCGAATTCTTCCACGGCCGCGAGGAGGAAGTCGCCGAGCTTGCGCGGCGCATTCAGCGCAAGCTTCTGACGCTGCTCTTCGGCAAGTCGGGGCTCGGGAAGACGTCGATCCTCAGTGCCGGCATCGCGCCGCGCCTGCGCCCGCTCGGGTTTTGCCCAGTCTACGTCCGCATCGACTATTCGCGCGATACGCCGCCACCCGCCGAGCAGATCAAGCAGGCGATCTTCCGCGCGAGCGAGGCATCCGGCACATGGACGCACGTCGGCGTGGCCGTGCCCGGCGAATCGCTGTGGGAATTCCTGCATCACCGCGGCGACGTGCTCCACGATGCATCGGGCAGGACGCTCATGCCGCTCCTGATCTTCGATCAGTTCGAGGAAATCTTCACGCTCGCGCAGGGCGACGACTTCGGCCGTCGGCGCGCTGCCGAATTCGTCGACGAGCTCGCCGACCTGCTCGAGAACCGTCCGCCGAGAGCGCTCGAAGCGCGGATCGACGCCGACGAAAACGTCGCCGAGCAATTCGACTTCACGCGCAGCGACTACCGCGTGCTGATCGCGCTGCGCGAGGACTATCTCGCGCACCTCGAAGCGTTCAAGACGACGATGCCGTCGATCACGCAGAACCGGATGCGGCTCGCACCGATGACGGGCGAACAGGCGCTCGAGGCGGTGATGAAGCCCGGCGGCCGGCTCGTGTCGCAGGAAGTGGCCGAGGCGATCGTGCGCTTCATCGCCGGCGGGTCGGAATTGCGCAACGCCGAGGTCGAGCCGTCGCTTCTGTCGCTGATCTGCCGCGAGCTCAATAACGCGCGGATCGCGCAGGGACGAAGCGAAATATCGGCCGATCTCCTGGCCGGCTCGCACGACACGATCCTTGCCGAATTCTACGAGCGCGCGCTCGCGGATCAGCCCGGCGGCGTACGTCATTTCATCGAGGATCAGCTGCTCACCGAATCCGGCTTTCGCGAAAGCCTCGCCGAGGAGCGTGTGAAGAAGGCGTTCGCGGCGGCGGGCGCTGCACCGGACGCACTGGCGACGCTCGTCGACCGGCGGCTGTTGCGCGTCGAGGAGCGTCTCGACGTGCGCCGGGTCGAGCTCACCCACGACGTGCTGTGCAGTGTCGTGCGCGCGAGCCGCGACCTGCGCCGCGAACGCGAGGCGCGCGACGCGGCCGAGCGACAGCTCGCGGAGCAGCAGGCGCGCGAACGGGCGACGCGCAAGGCTCTGGTGCGCGCACGGCAGGTGGCGACGGTCTGCGGCGTGCTTGCGCTCGCCGCGATCGCGAGCGCGCTCTTCGGCTACGAAAGCATGCGACGCGCGCAGAGGGCCGAGGCGCAGGCGCAGCAGACACGATTGCTCGCCGAGCAGGCGCGCGGCGAAGCGGAGAAGCTCGTCGTTTATCTGCTCGACGATTTCTATCAGGAGCTCGAGCCGTTCGGCCGCCTCGACATCGTCGCATCGCTTGCGAAGCGAGCGGTCGATTATTACAACGAGCTGCCGGCGGCGCTTCGCACCGACGAAACACAGCGCAATCGCGCGCTGGCGCTCGTCCGTTACGGAGCGGCGCTTCGCAACCAGTCGAATCTCGCCGAGAGCAAGAAGGCCCTTGCGGACGCCGTTCCCGTGCTCGAGAAGCTGCGCAGTCAGGGTGACAAATCGGAAGCAACGGCAATCGGCCTCGCGCTCGGCCTGATCGCCCAGGCCAAGGTGGCGAGCAGCGAGAATCGACTCAATGACGAGGTTCCGCTCGCGAAGCAGGGTGCCGATGCGCTGAAACCCGCGATGGCGACGCCTTCGCCGTCGGTTGCGGTGCGTCGCGCGTACGGACTCGCGCTCACGTATGTTGGTTTTACCCAGCAGCAGGTGAATGAGAACGAGGCGGCGATCAAGACGCTCGACGAAGCGCGTGCGGTCAATCGCGGAATCGCCAATCTCTCGCTCGACGACATTCCGGCGGCCGTGGCGTTCGCGGAGGCCACCGCATGGCAGACGGGGGCGCTGCAGAGTGTCGGCCGCTTTGACGAGCTGCGGCAGGTCACAAGCGAGGCGCTCGACGTGACCGGCAAGGTCCTCGCCAAACAGCCGGGAAACATGTCGGCGCTGCGGGCCGAGGCCCTGCTGCTCGATAACCTCGGGAATGCGGAGTGGACTGATCTCCACATCCACAAGGCCCTCGAGCTGAACGAGCGCGATGCGCGTGACTGGGAAGCCGTCACGAAGCTCGACCCGACCAACCAGATCGCCTGGAACAACCTCACGAACGTTTACGACGGCGCCGGCGGCCAGCTCGCGTCGCTGGGCGAAATCGACAAGGCCCGGGACCGGCTTCGCGCGGCGGTTGCCATCGCCGACCACGTGAAGGAGAGCGCATTCATCGGCAACGTATTTGCGCTGAGCGCTGGCTATCTGGCGCGACTCGACGCGGATTCGGGGAATCGTCAGGCGGCCACGTCGGCACTCGCATCGAACCGGCGCTTTGTCGCATTGGCGACGGACAACCTGCCGTCCGGTTCCTTCGGACGCGAGATCGGCGTCGAATTCCTGGGCCTTTACGGCTATCCAACGCCCGGCTGGCTCGGCTCCGGCTATGGCGCGTACGCACTGCTGTATGCGAACGGAGACTTTGGCGCCATTCAGAAGCTAGCGCGCACCTCCGCTCAACACATCGAGCACATCCCGGTATCGACCGCCGGCCAGAAGGACTCCCGGAATCGCTTCCTGGAATTGGCATGGCGCACGGCGGCCGATGCCTCGTATGCGCTGCGCGATTACGCAGCTGCGGACAGCGAAATTCAGCGTGCGCTCGAGATTCGCAAGACGCTGCCGCCGCGCAACCTCGGCGAGGAGCGCGACGCGGGGATCCAGGCGACGTTGGCGGCGAGGATCGCGGCGCGCCTCGGTCGCGAGGACGAGGCGCGCAAGCTGGTCGAGCCGGTGCTCGAATTGCAGCGTCGCCTGTATGCGAGACCGGACAACGAGGATCTCACCCAGCGCGTCGAACTCGCGCAGGCGCTCTATGCGTCGGCGCTCGCCGGATCGTCGCGCAAGAAGGCAGAGCTCGAGCAGGCAGCATCGCTCATCGATGCACTGCCGCCGCAGATGCGCAACCTGATCAGCGTTCGACGCCTCCGCGGGCAGATCGCCGAGACGGACCGATCCTGAGCGCGTCCACCGACGACATCCGCGCGCATCTCGACCGCGGGGCGCCGTGGGACGCGTGCGACGCGTTCCGCGAGGCGATCGCGGAACGACGCGACGACGGCGAATTGCTCTATTGCGGCGCTCTTGCGCATGCGCGCGCGGGCGCGACCCGCGTCGCCCACGCACTGCTCGACGAGGCCGAGAGGGCGCCGCACGCGAACGCGCTTCTCGCCGATATCCTGAGCCTGCGCGGGCGACTTCTGAAGGACGCGTTTCATCGCGCGCCTGACCGCGCCGGAGCGGCGTTGCTCCTTGCGCGTGCACGCGACGAGTATCGTCGCGCATACGAGTTCGCGCACGATCCGCATCCGGGTATCAACGCGGCCGCGCTGACGCTGCTGCTCGGTGAGCGCGAGGCCGCGCAGGCGCTCGCGCGCGAAATGCGCAATGCGATCGCCATGCGCAGCCCGGCGTCGGCGTGGGATGTGGCGAGCGATGGCGAAGCGCAGTTGCTGCTCGGCGACATCGACGGCGCCGCACGAAGCTACGCGGCGGCGTGCACGCTCGCAGGCGGCAACGCCGGAATGGTCGGGACGATGCGCCGGCAGGTGCGCCTTCTTGCGCGTGCCGTTCCGCAGGCGCAGACGCTGCTGCCGATTCTGCGTGTGCCCGACGTCGTTGCGTTCTCCGGCCACATGATCGACACGGACCCGGCCGCACCTCCACGCTTCCCGGCGTCACTCGTTCCCGCCGTAAGCGCGGCGCTCGGCCGGCATCTCGCGACATGCCACCGGCCGATCGCTTTCGCGTCGGCAGCGTGCGGTGCCGACCTGCTGTTCGTCGAAGCCGCCCTTGCTTGCCATTGCGAGGTCAACGTCGTGCTGCCGTTCCATCGCGACGATTTCGTGCGGACGAGCGTTGCGCCGGGCGGACCGGATTGGGTAACGCGTTTCGATGCGGCGCTCGCGCGCGCGAGCCGCGTCATCCTCGCCACGGAAGAGAATCATCTCGGCGACGACACGCTGTTCGAGCAGGCGGCGGCGCTCGTCGAAGGCCTGTCGAAGCTTCGTGCCGCGCAGCTCGAAACGTCGCCTTCGATGCTGTGCGTCATGGATCCCGAATCGCGCGGCGGCATCGGCGGAACGCGTGCCGCGTACGAGCGCTGGACGCACACGCTCGGCAAGCCCGACGTGATCGACCTGCGCGCGCTGCGCGGCGAGGCTTCGCGGTCGGATCATAAAGCCGGGAGCGCGGCGCATGCCGATCCTGCGAATGGTGAGGTCGTTTCGCCGCACGCGGGCACCGACGACGCCTCCGCGGTCGAGCATCCACCGCGATCGTGGAAGTCGATGATGTTCGCCGATTTCGCGGGTTTCAGCCGCGTGCTGGATACGTTCGCGCCGCGCTTCCACGAATACTTCCTGAAGATCGCGGCCGCCCAGATTGCCGACGCCAGCGTGAAGCCGCTCGATGCGAAGACCTGGGGCGACGGGTTGTACGTCGTTTTCGATGCGCCCCATCATGCCGCGGAGTTCGCACTCGGCTTTCTGGAGCGCACGCTCGACGTCGACTGGACCGCTGCGGGCCTCCCGTCGTCGAGCCGTATCCGGATCGCGCTGCATGCCGGTCCCGTGTTTCGCGGCTTCGATCCCGTCATGGGGCGCGACGATTTCTTCGGTTCGAGCGTCACGCGCGCGGCCCGCATCGAGCCGGTCACGCAGCCCGGCAACGTTTACGCAAGCGAAGCATTCGCGGCGACGCTCGCATCCTCCTCCCAGCGGGGATTCGCCCTCGAGTACGTCGGCCGCCTCCCGCTGGCGAAAGGGTACGGCGAGTCGACGCTCTACCGGCTGGATCGCGCCTGACCGGGGAATCGAGCGCGAGGTCGCGCTTCGTTCGAGCGTATGCCCGGACGATAGAATGGCGTGCGACCTGATAACAAGACCTCACGCGTGATTGGCTTCTGCAAGAACCCTCGCGGCGACCTGCGCTCGCCGTGAAACGCGGCCTTCCGCGCACGTTCCGCGCGCTCGCGCACCGCAACTACCGTCTGTTCTTCACCGGGCAGGGTTTGTCGGTGATCGGCACGTGGCTGCAGCAGGTGGCGATGGGCTGGCTCACGTATCGGCTGACGAACTCGGCGTGGCTGCTCGGAGTCGTCGCATTCTGCGCGAACGTCGGCATCCTGCTGTTCGGCAACGTCGCCGGCGTGGTCGCCGATCGCATCGATCGGCGCCGCGGCCTCCTGACGACGCAGTCGCTGATGCTCGCGCAGGCCGTCGTCCTCGCCGTGCTCGTCGCGTTCGGATGGATAGAGACGTGGCATCTGATCGTGCTTGCGCTGTGGCTCGGAACCTGCAGCGCTTTCGACACGCCGCTGCGGCAGTCGATGTACGTACATTTCATCGCCGACCGCGGCGACCTCGGCAACGCGATCGCCCTCAATTCGATGCTCGTCAACACGGCCCGCGTCGTCGGTCCGGCGCTCGCCGGGCTCCTGCTGGGTCTCACCAACGAAGCGATCTGCTTCGCGCTCAACGCGCTGTCGTTCCTCGCCGTGATCATTGCGATCGCGAAGATGGACTGGCCCGCCGACATCCGGACCGTCGCCGCAACAGGCTGGTGGGCGAGCTGGATCGAGGGCGTCCGCTACGCGCAGGGATTGAAGCCGGTACGGGCGCTGCTCGTGCTCGTCGCGGCGCTCGCGTGGACGATTTCGCCGTATTCATCGTTGATGCCGGTGTATGCGAAGGACATCTACGGCGGCGGGCCGCATACGCTCGGCTACCTGTTGTCGGCCGCGGGCCTGGGCGCGCTCGCCTCGACGTTGCACCTCGCGCATCGCGCGACGGTGCGCGGACTGGGCCGCGTCATCATGTATGCGGTCGCGACGAGCGGCGCGGCGCTCGCGGCGTTCGCGTACATGCGGATCTTCCCGATCGCGCTGCTGCTGATGGTGCTGGTCGGCGGCGGAACGATCCTCGCCGCGGCATCAGCGAATACGATCCTCCAGACGATCGTCGATGACCGCCTGCGCGGCAGAGTTGCCGCGTTCTACACGCTCGCCTTCCTCGGCGTGGCCCCGCTTGGCAATCTTGCCGCAGGCGCGATCGCCGCCGCGATGGGCACGCCGTTCACATTTGCGCTGAACGGCGTGCTCGCGATGCTCGCGGCGCTTTGGTATCGCAGGAAGCTGCCGATGGTGCGCAGCGTCCTGCGTCCGATCTACGAAGCGCTCGGCGTGCCGCCGCGGCGGCGCTGACGCTTCGGTGATCGCTTCGCGGACGTGACCGTCGCGACCGTCGACGGTCTCCGCCGCGAACAGCGCGTTGACGATCGACTGCTCGGTCGCATCCGCCGCCGCGTCGAGGCATGCCGATCCGCGGGGCTTCGACCATCGTCGGCTACCGGCGCTCGATACGTGGATCGAGCGCGTCACGCAATCCGTCACCGAGTAGGTTGAACGCGAGCACGGTGAGAAAGATCGCGAGTGCGGGGAAGATCGCCTCGTGCGGCGCGGTCAGCATGTCGGAGCGCGCGGCATCGAGCATCGCGCCCCATTCGGGCGTTGGCGGTTGCGCGCCCATGCCAAGGAACGACAGGCTCGCCGCCGTGATGATCGACGTGCCGATCCGGAGCGAAAAATAGACGACGACGGCCGAGATCGTGCCGGGGAAGATGTGACGGAACACGATAGTGCGTCCAGATGCGCCGAGGCTGCGCGACGCCTCGATGTACGTCAGGTGCTTGAGCACGAGCGTGTTGCCGCGGACGAGCCGCGCGAACGTCGGCACGCTGAAGATTGCGACCGCCGCGATCACGTTCGCCATGCCGCCGCCGAGGATCGCGACGATGCCGATCGCGAGCAGGATGCCGGGAAACGCGAACAGCACGTCGCAGAGCCGCATGATCGCGCGGTCCCACCAGCCTTCCCGGTAGCCCGCGAGAAGGCCGAGCAGCGTGCCGACGATCGCACCGACGGCCACCGAGACGAATCCTGCCGCAAGCGAGATGCGCGCACCGATCAGGATACGGCTGAAAATATCGCGCCCGAGCGCGTCGACGCCGAACCAGTGCGCGAGCGACGGACGCGCGTTGAGCGCCTCGTAGTCGAAGTAGTTCTCGGCGTCGTACGGCACGATCCACGGCGCGGTGATCGCGACGACGACGAGCAGCACGACGAACGCGCCCGCGACCATCGCGACCTTCTGGCGCTTGAACTTGCGCCAGAACTCGGACCACGGCGTGCGCACCCGCGTGTCGGCGACGACGCCAGCGACGGCGGCAGGCAGCGTGGCCATCAACGGTAGCGGATCGTGGGATTGATGAGACCGTACAGCACGTCGACGATCAGGTTGATCAGGATGAACTCGAGCGAGAACAGCAGCACGAGCGCCTGGATCACCGGATAGTCGCGCATGTCGACGGCGTCGACGAGAAGCCGGCCGAGTCCCGGCCAGTTGAAGACCTTCTCGACGACGATCGACCCGCCGAGCAGGAAGCCGAACTGCAGCCCCATCATCGTGACGATCGGAATCAGTGCGTTGCGAAGCCCGTGCTTGATCACGACACGCCGTTCGACCAGGCCCTTCGCGCGGGCGGTGCGAATGAAATCTTCGCCGAGAATGTCGACGAACGACGAGCGCGTGAAGCGCGCCATGATCGCGGCGACGGCCGCGCCCAGCGTGATCGACGGCAGGATGTAGTGGCGCCACGTGTCGTTGCCGACGGTCGGCAGCCAGTTCAGCTCGACGGCGAAGATCTGCATCAGCACCATGCCGAGCGCGAACGCGGGAAACGAGATGCCGGACACGGCGAGCGTCATGCCCACGCGGTCGGGCCAGCGGTTGCGCCATACCGCGGATACGATGCCGATCGCCATGCCGAAGATCACCGACCACGCCATGCTCCAGACGGTGAGCCAGAACGTCGGCATGAACCGCTCGCCGATTTCGGTCGACACCGGTCGCTTCGTGCGCAGCGACATGCCGAAATCCCAGTGCAGCACACCGTTGACGAAGCGCAGGAATTGCTGCGGCAGCGGCTTGTCGAGGCCGAGGTCCTTGCGTACGAGCTCGACGGTTTCGGGCGTCGCATCCTGTCCTGCCGCAAGTCGTGCCGGATCGCCGGGCAGAAGATGCACCAGCATGAACACCAGAAAGCCGACGAGGATCAGCGTCGGCAGAAGGCCCAGCAGACGCTTTGCGATGTAGGCGGCCATCGCGTCACTCCGGTCCCGCGAGCTCCAGTTCCCCTTCGATCTCCACCGGAATGTCGAACGGCAACTCGGCCATCCCGACGGCGCTTCGCGCATGCGCGCCTTTGTCGCGACCGAAGACTTCGATGACGAGATCGGTGAATCCGTTGATGACCGCGGGCTGCCGGTTGAATCCCGGCGCGGAGTTCACCATGCCGAACACGCGCGTCCATGCCGCGATCCGGTCGAGGTCGCCGAGCGCGCGCGCGAGGCTTCCGAGAATCGCGAGTCCCGTCAGGCGCGCCGCCGCATAACCTTGGTCGACGCTCAGTTCGCGGCCGACCTTGCCGAGCGGCTTCGCGAGCGCGCCGTTCACGTCGGTCGGACCGTGACCCGAAAAGATCGCGCGCGTGCCGACGACGCGCACCCACGGAAATGGCAGAACGACGCCCGGAGGCAGCGCAAGGGGCGCGGGCAGCGCGAGCCCGAGTTCCGTGAGCCGGCGTTCGATCGCGCCCGCGCGTTTCCCGCTGTCGATCGGCGACACCCCAGTGTCGTGGCGTTGGACGCGAGTTCTACGGCGACTTGAGATCCACGTCGCTGAACTCGAACGA
>DATNGN010000042.1:0-24199 GCA_035605875.1 Casimicrobiaceae bacterium | reverse complement strand
GCCGGCGGCGACGCCCGACCACCAGAGCGACGTGAACGGCCGCAGCATCTCCTCGTCGCCGCGCTTGCGCACGATCTCGTAGATGACCGGCGTGCGCAGGCCCGAGCGTTCCTCGATCTGGCGCTTCTCGCGGGAGTCGGGATTCCCCGCGCCTTGCTGCGCGCCGGGCGCGCCCGTCCGCTCGTCGTCGCTCACGCGCTCCTCGTCGCGCACTCCTGCACGGAGGCCATCCTCGGCCGCAGCACGAGACGTGCCGCGCGGCGCGAGGGATGGGACGCAGCATCGCCGACACCTCGTCGATTCGCGGCTCGTTGCAATCGCTCGTCGGCAAATGGCGCGCGCGCGCCGCGCGCCGCGCGTCAGCGTCGCAGCGAACGCACGCATCGCTGTAGGAATTACGCGGACACATGTCGGAATTACACCGGCCGCTGGCGCGCGAGAGCATTCGGCATTCGCATCGCAACGATCGCGCGACGAACGGGACGCGGCGTCCGATCTGCGAATCGCACGAGATTGGCGCGGAAGATGCTGGCTCTAACCGGGCTGGCTTGCGCCTGCGCCGGCGTCAGGAAGCTTTGCGATCCACCGGTCGAGCGTAGCGTCACGCCTCGCCGCCGGACGGCGAGGTTGTCGAACGATCCATGCCTCAGGTCTTTTCGTCGCGCTTCACGCTCCTCCTGCGCGTTGCGAGCGTATTCACGCTCGGCGTCGTCATCGCCGCAATCATCGTCTACCGCGTGAACGCGCGCGGCGATGCGCCACAGGACGATCCGATCGACCAGCCGATCCCGTTCAGTCACAAGCATCACGTGCGCGACGACGGCATCGACTGCCGCTACTGCCATACGTCGGTCGAGACATCGGCGTTCGCCGGCATTCCGCCGCTCGCCACGTGCATGACGTGCCACTCGATTCTCTTCAACGACGCGCCGATGCTCGCACCGCTGCGCGAGGCGTTCGCGGGCGGCAAGCCACTCGCATGGAACCGCGTGCACGACCTGCCCGACTTCGTCTATTTCAATCACAGCATCCACATCGCGAAGGGCGTCGGATGCACGACCTGCCATGGGCAGATCGACCAGATGCCGCTGACGCGCCGCGTCGCGTCGCTCTACATGCAGTGGTGCCTCGACTGCCATCGCAATCCCGAACGCGTGCTGCGTCCGCGCGATCAGGTGTTCAGCGTCGACTGGCGCCCACCGCCTGACCAGCTGGCGCGCGGCGCCGCACTTCGCCGCGAATACGGGTTGCGCTCGACGCGCGAACTCACCGACTGCTCGACGTGTCATCGCTGAACCCGCCGATGTCAGCCCGATCATTTTCGCCGGCCGTCAACGATGCAGGCGCGCCAACGCCAGGCGCGGGCGCACGGGCGCGCTTCTGGCGCTCGATCGCCGAGGCCGAAGGTCGACCCGAGCCGCCCCTCGCGCCGATGCCGCGCTTCGGTGCCGGCTACAACCGGCGCGACTTCATGAAGCTGATGGGCGCGTCGCTCGCGCTCGCCGGGACGGCGGGCTGCTCGCATGGACCGCTCGACAAGCTCGTGCCCTACCGCAACGGACCGGCCGAGCAGACGTACGGCAAGCCGGTGTTCTACGCGTCGGTGCTGCCGCGCGATGGCTGTGGTGTCGGCGTGCTGGTCGAGACGAACATGGGGCGTCCCACCAAGATCGAAGGCAACCCGCAGCATCCGGCGAGCCTCGGCGCGACCGACGTGTTCCTGCAGGCGTCCGTGCTCGAGCTTTGGGATCCCGACCGGTCGCAGACCGTGCGGCGCGGCCAGTCGATTGCAACGTGGAACGATTTCCTCGGCGCGCTGCAGTCAGGCCTCGCCGATCTCGCCGCGCGCCGCGGTGCCGGGCTGCGTGTCCTGACCGAAACGGTCACCTCGCCGTCGCTCGCGGCGCAGATCCATTCGCTGCTCGAGCGCTATCCCGCAGCGAAATGGCATCAGTGGCAACCGCTGAACGACGACAACGTGCATGCGGGCGCGGCGCTCGCCTACGGCGAGGCGCTCGACACGATCTACCGTTTCGATCGCGCGCGAGTCGTCGTCGCGTTCGACGGCGACTTTCTCGACGACGCGCCGGGGTTCGTCCGCTACGCGCTGGATTTCAGCACGACGCGGGAAGCGCACGCGCCGGCCGAAAGGCGCAGCCGCCTCTACGCGCTCGAATGCACGCCGACACTCACCGGGGCCGCCGCCGATCACCGGTGGCCGCTTCGCGGCTCGGACATGCTCGTCGCATTGCGGGAACTTGCGGCCGCACTCGGCGCAACGACCGCGGGCAGCGCCACAACGAATGCGATTCCCGCGCAATGGATGCCTTCGCTGGTCGCCGACCTGCAGGCGAACCCCGGCGCGTCGATCGTCACGGCCGGGCGGCGCCAGCCGCCGGAAGTCCACGCGCTCGTCCACGTGCTGAACGCTCATCTGCGCAATGTCGGCAACACTGTTTTGCACATTCCGCCGGTCGCCACGCAACCGGAGGACCAGCGCGCGTCGCTTCGGACGCTTGCCGATGACATGCGGCAGGGCCACGTGCAGATCGTCGTCGTCATCGGCGCCAATCCGGTCTATACGGCGCCGGCCGATCTCGACTTCGCGCGCGCGCTCGAGCATGTTCCGCTCAAGATTCACAGCGGTCTCTACCGCGACGAGACCGCGCTCCGCTGCGACTGGCACGTCCCCGCCGCGCACCCGCTCGAGTGTTTCGGCGATTTGCGTGCCTTCGACGGCACGCTGGCGCTCGCGCAGCCCGGCATCGCGCCGCTGTACGACGGCAAGTCGGCACACGAGATCGTCGCCGCGCTGGACGGTGACACCGCGCGCAGCAACCGCGAACTGGTCGAAGCGTACTGGCGCCTTGCGCAGGGCGCCGATTTCGCATCGGGCCACGAGGCAGCGCTGCGCGAGGGTGTCCTTCGCGATTCCGCGCCGGCGCCCGTGACGCCGCAGTTGCGTAGCGGTGCCATTCAACACGCAACGTCGAGCGGCAACGGCGCCGCGGCGAACGCGGCCGTTTCGCCCGACGACATCGAGCTCGTATTCTCGGCCGATCCGCGCACGGGTGACGGCCGGCACGCGAACAACGCATGGCTGCAGGAACTGCCGAAGCCGTTGACGCAGCTCACCTGGGACAACGCGGCGCTGCTGTCGCCGGCGTTGGCCAAGCGCCTCGGCATCGCCAGCGAGGACGTCGTCGAGATCGGCACCGGCGACGAGCGTGTCGACGTGGCCGCATGGATCGTTCCCGGCATTCCCGATCGCTCGGTCACGCTCGCACTCGGCTATGGGCGCACGGCTGCCGGACGGATCGGCAATGGTCGCGGCACCAACGCGTACCCGCTGCGCACGAGCGAGGCGCCGTGGATCCGCAACGGGATCACGATCGCGCGGACGGGACGCACGTACGCGCTCGCCTGCGCGCAGACCCATCACAGCATCGACGGTCGCGACATCGTGCGCACGTATACCGTTGCGGAGGCGCAGGCTTGCACGCCGGACGTCTGCGGCACGCCGGGTTATCGCGAGCAGCGCACGCTGTACGCAACGCCGCCGATGGGCCCCTACGCGTGGGCGATGAGCGTCGACCTGTCGTCGTGCATCGGCTGCGGCGCCTGCACGATCGCCTGCCAGGCGGAGAACAACGTCCCGGTCGTCGGCGCCGCCGAAGTCCGCAACGGCCGCGAAATGCACTGGATCCGCGTCGACCGCTATTACGAAGGCGTCGTCGACGATCCGCGCACGCTGTTCCAGCCGGTGCCCTGCATGCAATGCGAGCACGCGCCGTGCGAAGTCGTCTGCCCGGTCGAGGCGTCGGTGCACGATGCGCAGGGCATCAACGTGCAGGTCTACAACCGCTGCGTCGGGACGCGCTTCTGCTCGAACAACTGCCCGTACAAGGTGCGCCGCTTCAACTTCCTGCGCTACGTCGACGACGTGCCGGGACTCGACGCACAGCGCAATCCGGAGGTGACGGTCCGCATGCGCGGCGTCATGGAGAAGTGCAACTATTGCCTGCAGCGGATCCAGAACGGGAAGATCGGTGCGGACGTCGAAGGGCGGCGCCTGCGCGACGGCGAGGTCGTCACCGCGTGCCAGGCCGTTTGTCCGACGCGCGCGATCGTGTTCGGCGACTTGAACGATCCGCAGAGCGCCGTCAACCAGCGCAAGAACTCGCCGCTCGACTACGCGCTGCTCGTCGAGCTGAACACGCGGCCGCGTACGACCTATCTCGGGCGTGTGACGAATCCGTCGCCGATGCTCGCGTCGTTCGAAGCGTCGCGGCATGCGCCGCAGTCGCCGCCGGCGGGTGCCGTCGATACGCGGCCGCCCTCGAATCGATAGCCGATGGCGACCAAGGCCGGCACGCTGATTCATGGACCCGGAGAACGCTACGTCGCGCCTGGGACGCTCGTGCCGCCGCGCGGCGAGCGCTACACGGGCGCGATCATCACCGACAAGATCGCCGACCTCGTGCTGGTGCGGCCGATGCATCGCGGCTTCTACATCGGCTTCATCGTCACCACCGCTTTCACGCTGCTCTTTTTGGTTGCGATCAGTTACCTCTTCGCAACCGGTGTCGGCGTCTGGGGCGTCAATCAACCGGTCGCGTGGGCGTTCGCGCTCACCAACTTCGTCTGGTGGGTCGGGATCGGCCACGCAGGCACGTTCATCTCCGCGTTCCTGCTGTTGCTGCGCCAGAAGTGGCGCACGTCGGTCAATCGCTTCGCCGAGGCGATGACGATCTTCGCCGTCGCGATGGCGGGCTTAATGCCGATCCTCCATCTCGGCCGGCCATGGTTCGCGTACTGGCTCGTTCCCTATCCGGACGTGATGAACGTGTGGCCGCAATGGCGCAGCCCGCTCATCTGGGACATCTTCGCGATCGCGACGTACATCATCGTATCGATCATCTTCTGGTACATGGGGCTGATCCCCGATCTCGCGAGCCTGCGCGACCGCGCGCGCTCGCGAACGAAGCAGATCGCGTACGGGCTCTTCGCGCTCGGTTGGCGCGGCGAGGCCCGCCAGTGGTTCCGCTTCGAAACCGCGTACCTGCTGATGGCAGGGCTCGCGACGCCGCTCGTGATCTCGGTGCACACGGTCGTGTCGCTCGACTTCTCGTTCGGGCTCGTCCCCGGCTGGCATTCGACGATCTTCCCGCCGTATTTCGTCGACGGCGCACTCTATTCGGGCTTCGCGATGGCGCTCGTCCTCGCGATTCCATTGCGCGCGATCTTCCGGCTCAAGGATTTCATCACCGTCGACCATCTGTCGAAGATGGCGATCCTGCTGCTGGTCACCGGCGAGATCGTGTTCTACAGCTACGTCGTCGAGGCTTTCAACGCCTACTACAGCGCCGACGCCTACGAGATCGCGATGATCAAGATCCGCTATTTCGGGCCATACGCGCCGATCTCGTGGTCGGTCATTCTGTGCAATGTCCTGATCCCGCAAGCGCTGTGGTCGGGCAAGCTGCGTCGCACTCCGCTCGCGCTCTTCTGCCTCGGCCTGGTGGTGCTGCTCGGCATGTGGCTCGAGCGCTTCATGATCATCGTCGCGAGCCTCGAGCGCGATTTCCTGCCGTCGTCCTGGCACATGTTCTATCCGACGTTCTGGGATCTCGCGACGCTCGCCGGCTCGGTCGGCGCGTTCGCGTTCATGTTCCTGTTGTTCCTGCGCTTCCTTCCGGCGATCTCGATGTCGGAGCTGCGCAAGGAGGCGCGCGAAGAACCCATTCGCGCGTCCGCGTGATCGAAACGCCCTCGCGATGATCTACGCGCTGCTCGCCGAATTCGCCGGTCCGGACGAGTTGCTCGACGCGGTGAAACAGGCGCGCCGCCACTACGAGGATGTCGACGCTTACTCGCCCTACGCGGTCGACGGGCTTGCCGAAGCGCTCGGCATGCGCCGCAACCGCGTGCCGCTGATCACGCTGCTCGGCGGCCTGATCGGCGGCGGCGGCATCTATTTCCTGCAGTGGTACAGCGCGGTCATCGACTATCCGATCAACTCGGGCGGGCGTCCGCTCAACAGCTGGCCGATCTTCATTCCACCGACATTCGAGCTGACGATCCTCGGTGCTGCGCTCGCGGCGTTCTTCGGCATGCTGCTGCTGAACGGGCTCCCCAAGCTGCATCACCCATTGTTCAACGCGCCCGAATTCGATCTCGCGTCGCGCAACCGCTTCTTTCTCGGCATCCGGGCGACCGACCGGCGCTTCGATCCGACGCTGACGCGCCAATATCTGCTCGGGCTCGATCCGCTGCGTGTCGTCGAGGTGCCGGAGTGAAGGTCGCCACCTTCGTTGCGCTCGCGGCCCTGATGCTGCTCGCAGGCTGCGAACGGACATTTCGCAACATGTACGACACGCCGCACTACCGGCCGCTCGCCCCGAGCCCGTTGTGGCCGGACGGACGCTCGGCGCGCGATCCGGTCGAGGGCAGTGTCGCGCGAAGCGAAGGCACGTTTGCCGGCACGACGAGCGGGCGCCTCGGTGTCGTGACGCCCGCGCCGGTTCCTGGTCCTTACGACACGATCCGCGACGATCTTCGCACCAATGTCCCCGCGGGCACGAATGGCGCGACGATCGAGCTTCCGCCGACGACGACCGCGCTGCTCGAGCGCGGCCGGCAGCGCTTCGACATCTTCTGTGCACCGTGCCACAGCGTCGCGGGCGATGGCGACGGGATGATCGCGCGGCGCGGCTTTCCGCATCCGCCGTCGTATCACAGCGATCGCCTGCGCGAAGCTTCGAACGCGCACTTCTACGCGGTGATCACCGATGGCTACGGCGCGATGCATTCGTATGCGAGGCGGGTCGCGCCCGAGGATCGGCTCGCGATCATCGCGTACATTCGCGCGCTGCAGTTCAGCCAGCACGCGCCGGTCGCACGGCTCGACAGCAGCGATCTGGCCAGACTCAACGGCACGTCGCCGGGCGGCACGGCGCCACCGCGATGACCCGCCTGCGCGACCTGCCGCTCCTGTCGCGCCGCGCGGGCGCGATCGGGATCGTCGCGCTCGTCGCCTGCATCGTCGGCGGTATCGTCGATCCGCCTGCATTCTTCGCGGCGTGGCTCGTGAACTGGCTGTTCCTGCTCGGAATCGCGCTCGCCGCGATGATGGACGTGATGATCCACGAGCTGACCGGTGGCCGCTGGGGACGCGTGCTGCGACCGCCGCTCGAAGCCGCGATGGCGACGATGCCTCTCGTCGCGCTGCTCGCGATTCCGCTCGCGTTCGGCCTTTCGGACCTGTTCGAGTGGGCGCGGCCGGAAGCCGTGGCAGCCAGCGAGCTGTTGCGCGTCAAACAATGGTTCCTGAACGTGCCGGCATTCATCGTGCGCAACGTCGTCTGGCTCGTCGCGTGGACCGCGTTCTCGTGGGCGATGCGGCGGCGTCTGGCCAGCAACACTGCCGATGACGTACGCGCGCGAGCGCGCATCTCCGTCGCGGGGCTGCTCGTCTATCTGTTCACGATGACGGTCGCCGCGTACGACTGGATCGTGTCGCTCGTGCCCGAATGGTCGTCGACGGCCATCGGTCTTCGCCTCGGCGCCGCGCAGTTCATCGCGGCATTCGGCTTCGCCGTGCCGTTCGCGGTGCTCGATGCGCGCGCGCGGCGCCTCGCGCCGGCGATCACGCCGCGCGACTGCGGCGACTTCGGCAACCTGCTGCTCACGTTCGTCCTGATGTGGGCGTACATCGCGTTCACGCAGTACCTGATCGTCTGGGGCGAGGACATTCCGCACGAAACGTCGTGGTATTGGCCGCGAATCACGACGAGCTGGCACTGGCTCGGGCTCGCCGTGATGATCCTGAATTTCGCGCTCCCGGTCGTGGCGATGCTGTTCCGGGCGATCAAGCGCAATCCGCAACGGCTGGCGCTCGTCTGCGGCCTGGCGCTCGTGGGTCAGTGGCTCGACAGCGTCTGGCTCATCCTGCCTTCGCTGCGGCACGACGGGTTCGCGATGCACTGGCTCGACGTCGCCGCGTTGTTCGCGGAAGGCGGCCTCTGGCTCGCGTTCGTCGGGTTGCGACTGACGCAGGAGCCGCTGCCCGAACTGACTCCCGATGGAGTACCGGCGCATGGCTGAGCCGGCCGATCGGCGTTACATGCCCGACAACGTGAGCGTCGTCGAGATCGCGGCGGGCGCGTTGCTGATCATCGGCGCGATCGCCGTCGGCTTTGCCGCTTCGTTCTTCGTGCTGCACGTCGGCAGGAGCGAGCCGCCGCCCGAGCATGCGGCGCACTACGGGTCGCCGCCACCGATCGAAGGCGACGTGCGGCTCTCGCCGGTACCGATCGACGACATCGGCGCGCTGCGGAGGGAAAAGCATCAATTGATCTCGACGTACGGCTGGGTTGATCGGCAGAAGGGCATCGCGCACATCCCGATCGATCGCGCGATGGCGCTGCTCGCGCAACGAGCCGGGGCGAAGGCGGGCAAATCGCCATGACGATCGCGCGCTTCGTCGTGGTCGCCGTGGCGCTCACCGCAACGAGCGCGCAGGCAACCGCATTGCCACCCGTCGACCAGGTCGGATTCGCGCCGGCAGCCGGCGCCGTACTCCCGATGAATGCGCGCTTCAACGACGAGCACGGGCGCAGCGTGCGTCTTTCCGACGTCGTTCGCGATCGCGCGGCGATCGTCGTTCCGGCCTATTACGGATGCTCGAACCTGTGCACGATCGTGCTGCGCGGCGTTGCCGCGAGCCTTCGCGCGTCCGGGATACGCGCGGGCCGCGACGCGAACGTCGTCGCCGTCAGCATCGCACCGCTCGAGACGCCGGCGCTCGCGCTCGCGAAAAAGCGCGAGGTGCTCGGCAGCGCGATGGCCGATGCGGGCGACGGCTGGCACTTCCTCACCGGCAACGACGCGGCGATCGGCCGCGTAACGCGTGCGCTCGGCTATCGCTACACGTACGTCGCAGCCGAGAAGCAGTATGCCCACGCGTCCGGCATCGCGATCGTGGCGCCCGACGGGCATATCGCGCGCGTGCTCTACGGCGTCGCGTTCCCGCCCGCCGAATTGCGCGATGCACTCGCCGCTGCACGCGACGCGACTGCACGCAACACGGGCTCCGTTCCCGATGTGCCCGCGAGCCAGGGCGCGGTATCGAAGTGGCTCCTCTGCTTCCATTACGATCCGAAGACCGGCCGCTACAGCTTCGCCGCGATGAATGCGGTGCGCGCGGCCGGGCTCCTGGCGTTGGCCGCCCTCGTCGGCTACGCCGCAACGGCCTGGCGGCGCGAGCGCCAGATGCCCCGTCGACGTCGGACGCGATGATCGCACTCGGCCTGCCACCCGAAGCGTCGACGATCGCGCCGCGCGTCGATCTTCTGCTGTATGCCGTCACCATCGTCACCGGCGGCGTCGCGATCGCGATCTTCGTCACGATGATCGTCTTCGGCATCCGCTATCGCGCAGGGTCGAAGGTCAAGCGCGCCGAGAACGTTCCGGAAGCGCAGGCGCGTGCGCGCAGGCGCGTCGAGACCGCGTGGACGCTGATCCCGTTCGCGCTCTTCCTCGCGTCGTTCGCGTGGGCCGCGCGACTCTACATCGTGCGCGCCGACGCACCGGCGAATTCGATCGAGCTCTTCGTCGTCGCGAAGCAATGGATGTGGAAGCTGCAGCATCCCGGTGGACAGCGCGAGATCGACGAGATGCACGTTCCGCGCGGCCAGCCGATCAAGCTCGTCATGACGTCGCAGGACGTGATCCACAGCTTCTTCGTGCCCGCGTTTCGACTGAAGCAGGACGTGCTGCCGGGCCGCTACACCGAGATGTGGTTCACGGCGACGAAAACGGGCCGCTTCCATCTGTTCTGTGCCGAATACTGCGGCACCGACCATGCGCACATGGGCGGCGACGTCATCGTGATGGAGCCGGCGGAGTTCCAGCGCTGGCTCAACGCGCACGCGGCGGCGCAGAGCATGGCCGCGCGCGGCGAAGACCTCTTTCGCCACCTTGGCTGCAGCGGCTGCCATGGCGAGAACGCATCGGTGCACGCGCCGAACCTCGCCGGCGTCTACGGCAGGCCCGTTCCACTGTCCGACGGCACCACCGTCGTCGCCGACGAGCGCTACATCCGCGATTCGATCCTGCTGCCGCGCAAGGAAGTGGCCGCGGGCTACGCGCCGATCATGCCGTCGTTCACCGGTCAGATCGGCGAGGACGACATCCTCGACCTGATTGCCTACATCAAGAGCCTCGCGAGCACGAAGGAGCGGCCGAAATGAGCACACTGACGACCGGCCTCGCCGGAGACGCGCCGCAGCGGCGCACGGTACGCGTCGACACGCCATCGAACTACCTGAACGCGAAATTCACGATCGGCTCATGGCTCGGGACGCACGACCACAAGCGGATCGCGATCCTGTTCGCGGTATCGATCACCGCGTTCTTCTTCATCGGCGGCGCAGCGGCGACGATGATGCGGCTCGACCTCGCGACACCGGCCGGCGACTTCGTCAAGGCCGAGACATACAACAAGCTCTTCACGATGCACGGCGTGATCATGGTGTGGTTCTTCCTGATCCCGTCGATTCCGGCGACGCTCGGCAACTTTCTCGTGCCGCTGATGATCGGCGCCCGCGATCTCGCGTTCCCCCGCCTCAACCTGACGAGCTGGTATCTCTACATCGGCGGCTCGATCTTCACGATCGCGGCGATGATCGCAGGTGGCGTCGACACCGGCTGGACGTTCTACGCGCCGTTCTCGACGATGTTTACCAACACGCATGTCATCTACGTGCTGGCCGGCGTGTTCGTCGTCGGCTTCTCGTCGATCCTGACCGGGCTCAACATCATCGTCACCGTGCATACGATGCGCGCGCCGGGGATGACGTGGTTCCGGCTGCCGCTCTTCGTCTGGGCGCTGTACGCAACAGCGGCCATCCTCGTGCTCGCGACGCCGGTGCTCGCGATGACGCTGGTGCTCGTGACGGTCGAGCGCCTCTTCGGCATCGGCATCTTCAATCCGGCGCTCGGCGGTGATCCACTTTTGTTCCAGCACCTGTTCTGGTTCTACTCGCATCCAGCGGTCTACATCATGGTGCTCCCCGCGATGGGTGTCGTCAGCGAGCTGATCGCGGCCAGCGCGCACAACCCGGTCTTCGGATACAAGACGATGGCGTTCGCGATCATCGCGATCGCCGTGCTCGGCTTTCTCGTCTGGGGACACCACATGTTCGTCTCCGGGCAGTCGATGTACGCCGGTGTCGTGTTCTCGTTCATGAGCTTCCTCGTCGCGATTCCGTCGGCGGTCAAGGTGTTCAACTGGACGGCGACGCTCTGGCACGGGCGCATCACGTACACGGCGCCGATGCTCTACGCGCTGGGCTTCGTCGGCCTCTTCACCGTCGGCGGCATGACCGGCCTGTTTCTCGCGTCGCTCGCGCTCGACGTGCATCTGACCGATACGTACTTCGTCGTCGCGCACTTCCATTACATCATGGTCGGCGGCACCGTTTCCGCCTATCTCGGCGGGATTCACTTCTGGTGGCCGAAGATCACCGGGCGCATGTATTCGGACCGCTGGGCGCGTTTCGCCGCGATCCTGCTTTTCGTCGGCTTCAACTTCACGTTCTTCCCGCAATACCTGCTGGGCATTGCGGGAATGCCGCGCCGCTACCACGCGTATCCGCCCGAATTCCAGACGCTCAACGTGCTCTCGTCGGCGGGCGCGCTGATCCTCGCGCTCGGGTACTTGCTGCCGCTCGTCTATCTCGGCTGGTCGCTGTTCCGCGGCGCACGCGCACCGGCCAATCCGTGGGGCGCGACCGGGCTCGAATGGCAGACGTCGTCGCCGCCCCCGGTGCATAACTTCGCGACGCCGCCGGTCGTCACCGAGCCGCCCTACGCATACGGGATGGCGACGCTGTCGCGCGACGTCGTCGACGCGCGCGAGGGAACGCGATGACGGGGATGCCCGCGTGACTTCGGCGAACCCGACGGTCGGCGCAGTCCACGAACCGGCGCTTCGCGTCGCCGCGCAGTTCGAGGAGGCGCCGCAGCAGATCCACGCGGCGAAGCTCGGCATGTGGATCTTCCTCGCGACCGAGGTCATGTTCTTCGGCGCGCTGTTCTTCGCCTACGCGATCGCGCGGGTGCAGTTCCCCGAAGCGTTTGCGGCGGCGAGCAAGCACACGAACATCCTGCTCGGCACGACGAACACCGCGGTGCTCCTGACGAGCAGCCTCTTCATGGTGCTCGCGATGCGTGCGGCCGAGATCGGCCTGCGCCGGGCGACGGCGATGCTGCTCGTCGTCACGGCGCTGCTCGGCCTCGCGTTCACCGGCATCAAGCTCACCGAGTACGCGCTCGACTATCGCGATCACCTGGTGCCGGTGCTCGATTTCTCGTTCGACCCGCGCTATGCAAAGGGCGCCCTCGTCTTCTTCGGCTTCTACTTCGTGACGACGGGCCTGCATCTCGTCCACCTGTCGATCGGCAACGCGCTCGTGCTGACGTTCGCGCGCCGCGCGTGGCTCGGCAAGCCGAACACGCTCGCCGACCAGGTGGAGATCGTCGGCCTCTATTGGCACTTCGTCGACATCGTGTGGATCTTCCTTTATCCGTGCCTCTACCTGGTCTCGCGCACATGACGCACTCCCGGATCCGCAACTACGTCGCGACATGGATCGCGCTCCTCGTGCTGCTTGCGATCACGTGCGGCACCTCGTTCATTCCGCTCGGACGCTACAACCTGGCGATCAACATGGCGATCGCCATCGCCAAGGCGCTCCT
Organism: Casimicrobiaceae bacterium; assembly: GCA_035605875.1. Lineage (GTDB taxonomy): Bacteria > Pseudomonadota > Gammaproteobacteria > Burkholderiales > Casimicrobiaceae > VBCG01. The sequence continues at coordinate 11,437 of DATNGN010000042.1, read as the reverse complement.
CGTCATCGTCGTGTTCATGCGGCTCTTCAAGTCGGCGCCGATGGTGCTCGTCGTCGCGGTGATCGCCGCGCTCGACCTCGCGATTCTCGTCTGCCTCACCCTGCCCGACTTCGCCGTGCGCGGCTGGTGAGCGCGGCATCGAGCACGTGATGCGCTGAAACCGATCGTACGGCTGTCGCGGGCACTGACGGTAGAATGCGCCGACCGATCGTTGCGGCAGCACCGGGTTGCCGCCGTTCCTGCCGCCGCCCGAATTGCCGACCGCCGCCGCGTTGCCCCGCCGCCCGCTGCTGACGCCCGCATCGTCGACCATCGCCGCGCTGCCGCGCCGTGCCTGGATTGCGCTCGCCGTGATCGTCGCGATCGTCTGGTTCGCGAACCTCGACGTGCGAAAGCTGCAGCATCCCGACGAGGGCCGCTATGCCGAGATCGCGCGCGAGATGCTCGCGAGCGGCGACTGGGTGACGCCGCGCCTCGACGGTCTCAAGTATTTCGAGAAGCCGCCGCTGCAGTACTGGCTCACGGCGGCGAGCTTCAAGGCGTTCGAGCAGGATGAATGGACGGCGCGGCTTCCGGGCGTCGTCGCCGGATTCCTGACCGTCGCGGTCGTCGCGGCGACCGGCGCCGCGATCGCGTCGGTGCCGGTCGGCCTCTACGCCGGCATGGCCCTCGCCGGCAGCGTCTGGCTCTTCGGCATTTCGCATCTGGTGACGCTCGATGCGCTGCTCACGTTCTGGCTCACGCTGTCGCTATGCGCATTCCTGCGCGCCCAGCACGCCCGCGCATCGCCGGTGCAGCAGCGAAACTGGATGTGGCTCGCGTACGCAGCCGCGGCAGGCGGCATGCTGACCAAAGGACTCGTCGCGCTGCTGATTCCCTTCGCGACGCTCGTCGTCTACACGCTCGTCACGCGCGACCGCAGTCCGTGGCGGCGCCTTCATCCGGGGAGCGGACTCGCCGTGCTCGTCGTGCTCGCGGCGCCGTGGTTCGTGCTCGTGTCGCTGCGCAATCCCGAGTTTGCGCGCTTCTTCTTCATCCACGAGCACTTCGAGCGCTTCCTCACGACCGAGCATCGGCGCGTCGGCGCGTGGTGGTACTTCGTGCCGATGTTCGTCGCCGGCTTCCTGCCGTGGACCGGCATTTTCCTGTGGCGGCTTCGCTCGGGCTGGCGTCACGCGACACTCGACGCAGGCGGCTTCGCATGGGCGAAGTTCTGCATCGTCTGGACGGTGTTCGTGTTCGCCTTCTTCAGCCTTTCGGGCTCGAAGCTGCCATCGTACATCCTGCCGATGTTTCCCGCGGCGGCGCTCGTCCTCGGCGCGCAGCTTCAGCGGACGCCGGTGCGGACGCTCGCGGCGTGGACCGCAGCGCTCGCCGTGTCGACGCTGGCCCTGTGGGTTGCGACGCTCGTCGGTTGGCCGCGCCTCGCGCAGGGGCTTGCCGATCCGCGGACGCCACGCGCGCTCTACGACGCACTGGGACATTGGGTGAACGTCGCGCTCGGCGTTGCGTGCATAGGCTATGGCGCCGGGTTTCTCGCATTTCGCCGGAGAGACGAGCGCGGACGCTCGCTCGGCATTGCCGCGCTGTCACTCGCGACGATTCTCGCGATGCAGGCGGCGTTCTCGGGCTCCGACGTCTTCCGCGCAACGCGCTCCGCCGCCGACCTCGTCACGACGCTGGAAAATGCGGCCAATCCTCCGTACGATCCGAGCGCCCCGTTCTTCCAGGTTCGCATGTACGACCAGACGCTGCCGTTCTACCTGGGCCGCACGACGACGCTCGTCGAGTATCGCGACGAACTCGGACCCGGACTCGATGCGGAGCCGGCGCGCGGCATCGCGCACCTGTCCGACTGGATTGCGCGCTGGCAATCGCTGCCGCAGGGCTATGCGCTGATGGCGCCGAACACCCACGACCTTCTCGTCAAGGACGGCGTGCCGATGCGCGTCATCGCGAGCGATGCGCGACGCGTGCTGGTCGCGCGAAACTGATGTCGGCAGCCGCGTTCATGCTGCTGATCACCGGCGTTCTGCTGAACGCCGCGGCGCAGTTGCTGCTCAAGGGCGGCACCAACCGGCTCGGCATCATCACGCTCAACGCCGACAACTGGGCGTCGATGCTGAGCAGGATGGCGAGCGAAGGCTATTTCATCGCCGGCGCCGCGTTCTACGTCGTGAGCCTCGTCGTCTGGATCGTCGGCCTGTCGCGCGTGCCGGTGTCGGTCGCCTATCCGATGCTGTCGATCGGATACATCGTCAATGCGCTCGCCGCCCAGTACCTCTTCGGCGAAGCGGTGACGAGCGCGCGCTGGCTCGGCATCGGCTTCATCGTCATCGGCGTCTATCTGGTGGCGCGCAGCGCATGAGCGCCGATGAGCCGCCTCGAGGCGCGAGTTCCGCCCCCGCGGGGGGCAGCGAAGTGAGCAAGCCCGACGGGCCGCCCCAAGGGCGAGCACGTGAGGGCGAAGCACGAACATCGTCCACTGCGCCGCGAGCGTGGGGGGATCATGAAAGCGGGCCTCCGCTGAAATTCGCCAGCCCGCTGATCGACGAAGCGACGATCGCCGGCGTCGCCGACGTCCTGCGCTCGGGACAGATCACGAGCGGCCCGTGGGTCGCGCGCTTCGAAGCGGGACTGTCGACGTTCTGCGAAGGGCGGCCGGTACGCGTGTTGACGTCGGCGACCGCCGCCGTCGAGGTCGCACTGCAACTGTGCGGGATCGGTGCCGGCGACGAGGTGATCACCTGCGCGCAAAGCTTCTTCACGGTCCAGAACATGATCGTCAAGTGCGGCGCGACGCCGGTCTTCGTCGATTGCGACCTCGTCACCCGCAACATCGACCTCGCGCAGGTCTCGTCCCGGATGGGCCCGCGCACGCGTGCGATCATTCCGACGCACTGGCCCGGCTCGCTCGTCGATATGGACGCGCTCCACGGTCTCGCCCGACGGCACGGTCTGCGCGTCATCGAGGATGCGGCCCTCGTCATCGGTTCGCGGTATCGCGGCCGCCCGGTCGGCGCGATCGGCGATCTCGTCACGTTCAGCTTTCACCCGAACAAGAACATGACGTCGATCGAGGGTGGCGCGCTCGTCTGCAACGACGAGCGCGAGGCGCGGCGCGTCGACGTGCTGCGCTTCCACGGCATCGAGCGCCTGCCCGACGGCACGCGCGACGTCGCCTTTCCGGGCGGCAAGTTCAACCTGCCCGACGTCAACGCGCGCATCGGTGTCGAGCAGCTCGCGCGGCTGCCCGACTTCCTCGCGCAGCGGCGCAATCTCGTGCTGCGCTATTTCGAGCGCTTTCCGACGAACACTGGTTGCGTGCTCCCGCCGCGTCCGGCCGAAGGCGACGGCCAGTCGTGGAACATGTTCTGCATCCTGCTGCCCGATGCGCTGCCGATGTCGCGCAAGGCGTTTCGCGATGCGCTCGAATCCCGCGGCATCGCGACGGGTGTTTCGTACGAAGCGCTGCACCTGTCGACGCTTGGACGTCGCTACGGCTACCGGCGCGGCGACCTGCCGAACACCGAGCGCATCGCCGAGCGCACGGTGACGCTGCCGCTGCATGCGGCAATGAGCGTCGACGACGTCGATCGCGTCTGCGATGCGTGCGCGCAGATTCTCGGCCGATGATCACGCATCCTCAGCTTTCGATCGTCATTCCGGTCTACAACGAAGAAGCCGGGTTGCCCGCACTTTTCGCGCGGCTCTATCCGGCGCTGGACGCGCTCGGTGTGCCGTACGAGGTGATCTTCGTCAACGACGGCAGCCGCGACCGCTCGGCCGCGCTGTTGCGGGAACAGTTCACCGCACGGCCCGACGTCACGCGCGTGATCCTGTTCAACGCCAATTACGGCCAGCATCTCGCGATCCTGGCCGGCTTCGAGCGGGTGCGCGGCGAGCGCATCGTCACGCTCGATGCCGATCTGCAGAACCCGCCGGAGGAGATCGGCAAGCTGCTCGCCATCATGGACGGTGGCGCCGATTACGTGGGTGGTGTACGGCGCAATCGCGAGGACGCATGGTGGCGCCGCACGGCGTCGCGGTTGATGAATCGATTGCGCGAGCGGATCACGCGTATCCGGATGACCGACCAGGGCTGCATGCTTCGCGCGTACAGCCGCGACATCGTCGACGCGATTGTCGCCGCGCGCGAGGTGAGCACGTTCATTCCTGCGCTCGCGTATACGTTCGCGCATCATCCGGCCGAAGTCGACGTGCGGCACGAGGAGCGCGCCGCCGGCGAGTCGAAGTACTCGATGTACCGGCTCGTGCGCCTCAACTTCGATCTCGTGACCGGCTTTTCGCTGGTGCCGCTGCAGCTCTTCTCGGTCGTCGGGATGATCGTCGCAATCGGCTCCGTCGTGCTGTACGCCGTGGTCATCGTCGAGCGCGCGGTCACCGGCGGCGTGCTCGAAGGCGTCAAGGCGCTGTGGGACCGCGACATCCTCGAGTTTTTCCTGATCGGCTGCATCATGTTCGGCGTCGGCCTCCTCGGCGAATACGTCGGACGCATCTACCAGCAGGTGCGCGAGCGGCCGCGCTACGTGATCCGCGCGGTGCTCGAGCGCGAGCACGACGACGTGGACCTTCCGCATCGGCCGGCGGAGAGCGTGCGCGCGATACGGTGAGTCCGCGATGACGCGTGCAGTCGTGTTCGCGTATCACAACGTCGGCGCGCGCTGCCTGCGCGTGCTGCGCGCACACGACGTCGATGTTCGGCTCGTCGTCACGCACGCCGACGATCCGACCGAGACACGGTGGTTCGCCCGCGTTTCCGACGTCGCCGACGACCTCGGGCTGCCGTGGACCGCACCCGTCGACGTGAACGCACAGCCGGTCATCGATTCGATCGCAACGATCGCGCCCGACTTCATCTTCAGCTTCTATTGCCGCCAGATGCTGAAGCCGCCGCTGCTTTCGCTTGCGCGCCGCGGCGCGCTCAACATGCATGGCTCCCTTCTGCCGTTCTATCGCGGCCGTGCGCCGGTGAACTGGGCGGTGCTGTACGGCGAGCGCCGCACCGGCGCGACGCTGCATTACATGGCGGCGAAGCCCGATGCCGGCGACATCGTCGCGCAACAGGCGGTGCCGATCCTGCCCGACGATACCGCACGCGACGTGCTCGACAAGGTCACCGTCGCTGCCGAAATCTGCCTCGACGCGGCACTGCCCGCGCTGATCGGCGGCACCGCGCCCCGGTCGCCGAACGACATTGCGCACGGCTCGTACTTCGGGGGGCGCACGCCCGAGGACGGCCGCATCGACTGGCGGGAACCCGCCATCGCCATTCACAACCTCGTGCGCGCCGTCGCGCCACCCTACCCCGGTGCGCGAACGACGCTCGGCGGCGTTGCCTCACGCATCCTGAAGACGCGCGTGCTCGACGCGAGCGCGCCTGCGGGGTTGCCGACGCTGCTGATCGACGATCGCTTGGTCGCGCAGTGCGGAGGCGGCGGAACGCTCGCCGTCGACGCGCTCGAAGTCGACGGCCGGCTCGTCACGCCAGCCGAGGCGCGGCAGCGCTTCGGCGCGTCGCGGCTGTCGCTTGCGTGACGCACGCTAGAATCGCGCCCATGAAACGCATCCTCGTCCTCGGCGTCAACGGCTTCATCGGCCATCACCTGTCGCAACGGATCATCGCCAGCACCGACTGGGAGATCTACGGGATGGACATGCAGACCGAGCGGATCGCCGATCTGATGACCGAGAAGCGCTTTCATTTCTTCGAAGGCGACATCACGATCAATCGCGAGTGGATCGAATACCACGTCAAGAAATGCGACGTGCTGATTCCCCTCGTCGCGATCGCGACGCCCGCAACGTACGTCCGCGAGCCGCTTCGCGTGTTCGAGCTCGATTTCGAGGCGAACCTGCCGATCGTGCGCGCGGCGGTACGGCATCGGAAACGGCTCATCTTTCCGTCGACGTCGGAAGTCTATGGAATGTGTTCGGATGCGCAGTTCGATCCCGAGCGTTCCGACCTCGTGCTCGGTCCGATCAACAAGCCGCGCTGGATCTATTCGTGTGCGAAGCAGCTGATGGACCGCGTGATCCACGCGTATGGCCAGCAGGACGGCCTCGACTACACGCTGTTCCGGCCGTTCAACTGGATCGGCGCGGGGCTCGACTCGATCAACACCGCGAAGGAAGGCAGCTCGCGCGTCATCACGCAGTTCCTCGGCCATATCGTCCGCGGCGAGCCGATCAAGCTCGTCGACGGCGGGACGCAGAAGCGCGCGTTCACCTACATCGACGACGGCATCGCCGCGCTGATGAAGATCATCGAGAACCGCGATGGCATCGCGACGCGCAAGATCTACAACATCGGCCACCCGGCGAACAACTATTCGGTGCGCGAGCTCGCGCAGACGATGCTTTCGCTCGCGGCGCAATATCCCGAATACCGCGAAAGCGCTTCCGCCGTCACGATCGTCGAGACGACGGCCGCCGACTACTACGGGAACGGCTACCAGGACGTGCAGAACCGCGTGCCCAAAATCGACAACACACGCGCCGATCTCGACTGGACGCCGCAGGTGGGAATGGACGAGGCGCTGCGGCGCATCTTCGACGCTTACCGGGGCCACGTGGCGGATGCCAGAGCGTTGGTGGAATAAGCGCGATTCGCTCTGCGTCCGATGCAGCTCGCGCTCAAGGTCGACGTCGATACCCTTCGCGGCACGCGCGAGGGCGTACCGCGACTGCTCGAGCTCCTCGCGAAGCACGGCCTCCGCGCGACGTTCCTGTTCTCGCTCGGTCCCGACCATACGGGGCGCGCGATCCGCCGCGTCTTTCGCAAGGGTTTCGTCGGCAAGGTCCGGCGCACGTCGGTCGTTCGCCATTACGGCGTGCGCACGCTGCTCTACGGTACCGTGCTGCCCGCGCCGGATATCGGGCGCCGTGCGCGGGAGATCCTGCGGCGGGTGCGTGGCGAGGGCCACGAGACCGGCATTCATTGCTGGGATCACATCCGCTGGCAGGATGGCGTCGCGCTGGCCGACGCCGGATGGACGCGCCGCGAGATGCAGCGCGCGTGCGACCGCTACGTCGACGTCTTCAAGGAGCCGCCGCAGACGCACGGCGCGGCAGGCTGGCAGATGAACGTGCACGCGCTGCGGCTCACGCAGGAGCTGGGCTTCGCCTATTGCTCCGACGGCCGCGGCCGCTATCCGCATCTTCCCGTCTGGCGCGGCGAGCTGATCCGCTGCCCGCAGTTTCCGACGACGCTGCCGACGCTCGACGAGCTGATCGGGACCGACGCGATCACCGAGGAGAACGTCGCGGCGCACCTGCTCGCGCGAACGTCCGAACCGTCGCCGGCCGGACATGTCTTCACGTTGCACGCGGAGCTCGAAGGTGGAGAGCTCGCGCGCGTGTTCGATCAATTGCTGAGCGGCTGGAAGGCGCAGGGCTGGTCGCTCGGCCCGGTGCGCGAGCTTTGCGACGGCGTCGAGCCGCTCGCGCTGCCGCGCTGCGAGACGGCGCCCGCGGCGATCGCGGGTCGCAGCGGCACCGTGCTGACGCAAGGCGATGAATTCCTGGGAGACGTCGATGGCAAAGGTTAAGGACTTCGAGGCAGCGTCCACCGATGGGACGTTCCGGCTTTCCGAGCATGCCGGCCACCCGGTCGTGCTGTATTTCTATCCGAAGGACAACACGCCGGGTTGCACGACCGAGGGCATGCAGTTTCGCGACCTCCATCCGAAGTTCGAGAAGCTCGGCGCAGTGGTCGCCGGTGTGTCCCGCGATTCGCTCAAGTCGCACGAGAACTTCAAGGCGAAAATGGGCTTTCCGTTTCCGCTGCTGTCGGATCCCGACGAAGCGCTCTGCACGCAGTTCGGCGTGATCAAGATGAAGAACATGTATGGCAAGAAAGTTCGCGGAATCGAGCGCAGCACGTTCGTCGTCGACAAGGCGGGCAATCTCGCCCGCGAATGGCGCGGCGTCAAAGTGCCGGGGCATGCCGAGGACGTGCTGGCGTTCGTGAAAACGCTGTAAGCCGGCTGTGCGCTTTCCACCACAAAATGCGCCGTCCAGGCGCACCCCGACCGCTAGCGCTTGTAGGCGCATGCGATCGGGCCTACATTAGTCCGGAGGACGGCGCTGACGCCGTCCGCGTGAACGTCTTCTCAGGAGGCCCATGGTCGAACGCAAGCTGCGCCCCGCTCCCTCCACGCTGCATCTCCTGCCCTCCCGCAAGCCAGTCCGTGCGGGAACCTCCACCGCCGCCAAGCTCTTCGTCCTCGACACGAACGTGCTGATGCACGATCCGACGAGCCTGTTCCGCTTCGAAGAGCACGACATCTACCTGCCGATCCTCACGCTCGAGGAGCTCGACGCGCACAAGAAGGGCATGACCGAAGTCGCGCGCAACGCACGCCAGGCGTCGCGCTTTCTCGACGAGCTAGTGACGACGTACGCGGGACCCGGTGCGCAAGGGATCGTGAGCGGCATTCCGCTCGACGAGAAATCGAGCGGCGCCGCCACCGGCCGCCTGTTCCTCCAATCCGAGCCGATCGCGACCGAGCTTCCGCCGTCGCTTGTGCACGGAAAGTCCGACAACCAGATCATCGCGGTCGTGATGCATCTGACGCGCCAGATGCCGAAGCGCAACGTGATCCTGGTGTCGAAGGACATCAACATGCGGATCAAGGCGCGCGCGCTCGGCCTGGCCGCCGAGGACTACTTCAACGACAAGGTTCTCGAGGACACCGACCTGCTCTATTCGGGCGCGCGCGAGTTGCCGCCCGATTTCTGGGACCGCCACGGCAAGGGCATGGAGTCGTGGCAACAGGGGGGCCACACGTATTACCGCTTCTCGGGTCCGCTCGTGCCGTCGCTGCACGTCAACGAGTTCGTCTACCTCGAAAAGCCGGGCGAAACGCCGTTCAACGCGATCGTCAAGGAGATCGAGGGCAAGAGCGCGATGCTGTCGACGCTCAAGGACTACTCGCATCAGAAGAACAACGTCTGGGGCATCGTCGCGCGCAATCGCGAGCAGAACTTCGCGCTCAACCTGCTGATGAATCCCGAGATCGACTTCGTCACGCTGCTTGGGCAGGCGGGCACCGGCAAGACGCTCCTGACCCTCGCCGCGGGGCTGATGCTGACGCTCGAGTTCAAGGTGTATTCCGAGATCATCATGACGCGCGTGACGGTTCCGGTCGGCGAGGACATCGGCTTTCTGCCCGGCACCGAGGAAGAGAAGATGAACCCCTGGATGGGCGCGCTCGAGGACAATCTCGACGTGCTGAACAAGACCGACGACGAAAGCGGCGACTGGGGACGGGCGGCGACGCGCGACCTGATCCGCTCGCGCATCAAGGTCAAGAGCCTCAATTTCATGCGCGGGCGCACGTTCATCAACAAGTTCCTGATCATCGACGAGGCACAGAACCTCACGCCGAAGCAGATGAAGACGCTGATCACGCGCGCCGGTCCCGGCACGAAGGTCGTCTGCCTCGGCAACATCGCGCAGATCGACACGCCGTACCTCACCGAAGGCAGCTCGGGCCTCACCTACGTCGTCGATCGCTTCAAGGGCTGGTCGCATTCGGGGCACATCACGCTGCAGCGCGGTGAGCGCTCGCGGCTCGCCGATCACGCTGCGGAAGTGCTTTGAGTTCCACGGTCTCGGATGCCGGGCGCATCGCGCCTGGCGCCGTTCACGCACCCGGCATCTGGCGCTACCAGCGCCAGGAGCGGCGTTTCGCGCTCATGCTGTTCGCGCCGGCGCTCGTGCTGCTCATCGTCACGACCAGCACGCCGCTCGTCTACCTGTTGTGGACGAGCCTGATGCGGATCGACCTGACGATGCCGTTCCTGTCGGGATTCGCCGGCGCCGCGAACTACGTCAAGATGGGCAGCGACCCGCGGTTCTGGAATTCGCTGCTGCTGACGCTGATCTACACGGCGACGACGGTCGTGCTGCAGGTCGTGCTCGGCCTGTCGCTCGCGCTGCTCGTGATGCAGATCCCGCGCGGGCAGACGGTGCTGCGCATTGCCGCGATCCTGCCGATCGTGCTCGCGCCGGTCGTCGTCGGCCTCTTCTGGCGCACGCTGCTGCTGTCACCCGACTTCGGTCTCGTCGACCTCGTTTCGCACGCGCTCGGCTTCGGCAGCCACGCCTGGCTTGGCGACCCGCAGCTCGCGCTCGTGTCGGTGATCGCGATCCATACGTGGCAATGGACGCCGTTCGCATTCCTCGTGCTGCTCGCGAGCCTCGCATCGCTGCCGCCCGATGTGTTCGAAGCGGCGCGGATCGACCGGGCGAACGCCTGGCAGCGCTTCCGGCGGATCACGCTGCCGCTTCTGCGGCCGGCGATCGTCATCGTCGTCATCATGCGCACGATGATCGCGCTGTCGGCGTTCGCCGCGATCTTCGCCGCGACCGGCGGCGGACCGGGAACGGCGACCGAGATCCTCAACCTCTACGCGTACAGGACGTCGTTCACCGAGTTCAACCTCGGTTATGGCGCGGCGCTCGCCGTCGTGCTGCTGGCGATCACGCTCGTCATTTCGTTCCTGATGTTCCGGATGCGGAGAGGCCGATGAAGCGCGCGTTCGCGCGCCGCTTCGCGCTCGCGGCGTCGGCCGGAATGCTGCTGTCGGTCTGGGGATTTCCGGTGCTCTGGGCGCTCCTCACGTCGTTCAAGACCGAGCGCGACGTGCTCGCCTATCCGCCGAAGATCATTTTCGAGCCGACGCTCGCCGCGTATCGCGACGTGCTGTTCGGCGCGTCGAGCATCGTGCCGAATCTTTTGTCGAGCATCATTCTCTCGCTCGGTGCGACGGTCCTGACGCTGCTCGTCGCGGTGCCGGCCGGCTATGCGCTCGCGCGCCTCGAACTGCCGGCCAGGCGCGCGTCGGGCTTCTACGTGCTCGCGACGCAGATGCTGCCGCCCGTCGGGCTGATCATCCCCTACTACCTCGTGCTGCAGAAGGTGGGCGCGCTCGATACGTACGTCGGGCTGATCGTGATCTACCTGACGTTCTCGCTGCCGTTCGCGATCTGGCTGCTCGTGTCGTACTTCGAGGACATTCCGCGCGAGATGGAAGAGGCGGCGCTGCTCGATCGCGCGGGTCGATTGCGAACGCTGTGGTACGTGATCCTCCCGCAGGTGCGCGGCGGCATCGCGGTGACGACGGTTTTCATCTTCCTGAACGCGTGGAACGAATTCCTGTTCGCCGTCGTCCTCGGCGGCAATCGCGTGCGTCCGGTCACCGTCGCGATGTTCAACTTCATCTCGGTCGAGCAGACGCGGTGGGCGAGCCTTGCGGCGGGTGCGATGATCGCGATCTACCTTACGTTCTCGCTGCCCTTCGCGGTGTGGCTGCTCGTGTCTTATTTCGAGGACATCCCGCTCGAGATGGAGGAAGCCGCGCTTCTCGATCGCGCCGGGCGCCTGCGCGCTTTGCTGCTCGTCGTCCT